>NZ_RZSA01001407.1:0-1216 GCF_003998075.1 Mesorhizobium sp. M2A.F.Ca.ET.037.01.1.1
GTCCAGCATCGTCCACCCGAAAAAGGAACCTGTCGCCCCAATGCTCGGCATAGACCTCGTACCCAAGTTCACGCTTCACGATCCGGCGCCACTTGCCGCCGGGCTCGTCGGCAGGAAGACCCCACACCTCTGCTGCACCTTGCTGAACGCTGACGGAATAGGTCGTAACTACGTCGAGGAACAACCAAGCGCCGCTATTAGACCGCCGAACCGACACTGCCAGTCGCTCGTTGGCCTCCTCGAACACCACCTCGGAGTACCCGACCTCGACGTCAAAGCGGACAATCTGATCGTGTTGGCGCCGGTCAGTCCGCTCTCGTGTGAAAAAGATCGCGTGATTGTCGGCGGCCCAGACAACCCGCCCGGTACTACCCGGGTCGCGCCAGACGTCACGGCCGTCGGCCATGTCCCGCACTCTCAACTCGTAGCGCTCGTTACCGATGACATCAAAGCTAAACGCGAGGTAGCGTCCGTCGTCGCTCGGCTCGAAGACACCGAGCGACCAGAAGACGTCGGCCCCGGGAATTGTGTTCGGGTCGAGTACAAGCTCGGCCGAGCCTCCGGTCACCGGCCGGCGCCACCACGCCGGATGAGACAGGCCCGGTTCGGGTCTTTGGAAGTACTCGAAAGGTCCAACTTGAAACGATGGCGGGGCGCCCTCGCAAGGCTGACGCCCTTCGATCTCGGCGATGAGCTCTGCCTTGAGCTCTATCAGGTGAGCTGTCGCTTGCTCCGCGTAGCTGTTCTCGGCTTCCAGATATGCGCGGACATCGGGATTGTCCCGGTCGCGAAGCCAGCCATACGAATCCATCGTGACGTTGTCATGAAGAACCCTGATCCGTGGCTCGGCACGGGGAAGCGGCGGTTGCGGGCGTTTGTCTCCCATCATACTGCCCTCAGGTAGGCCACAAGATCGGCGAGGTACGTCATGGGCCACGGGGCGCGACCTGAATCGCAAATACCATCACCATCGTGATGCCCCGCACGAGATAGCTGGCAACAAGTGGTAGCACTCAGCGACTGGTAAAGTTGGTACATCAGATGTTGCTCCCAGTGGATAGCGTGAAAACCGTTATCGAGCGATGGCGAATGAGATTTCCGATTTCTTTCGGCAGAACCGCGTTCGGCGTGTGGCATCGCCGCGGTTGCAACAAAACCGTCGACTTCATTTTGCCAGCCAGCAGGCGGCGATGTGCTGCGGTCCCACGTTAATGGC
>NZ_RZSA01001408.1:0-1216 GCF_003998075.1 Mesorhizobium sp. M2A.F.Ca.ET.037.01.1.1
GTGGTGACCATCTAGACCAGCCGGCGCCGCTGGCGTCAGCGAGGATCAACCCTTCGGACGCGGCTCGATGATCAGCCATTTGATGATGGCCATGGCCGGCAGAACCCAGAGAAAGCCGCTGAGCAGGAAGAACAGGAGATGCGCCGTAGGCCCGTATTCGGCGAGCCTGGTGACCGCGACCGCGGAGGCGATCAGCGCATAGATGATGACCAGCGCCACAAGCAGGATGGTTCCGATCAGCTTTTTCAGGCGAATGGGCATGTCGCGGTCTCGTTGACCCGTCTCGCTTAGGCTGAATGGCGTGCGCACGCAACCACCGCGGCCCGGCGCGACGGCGTGCCGCGCTGTCCAGCCTTGCCACGGCGCGAGCCTTGGTCCACCACTCCAGCGTTTCAACTGCCGGAAAACGTCCATGGCTGCAATCACCGCCACGGCCCCCTATGCCGCACGCGACCGAGACCTCCATAACCGCGCTTTGGTGCGCGGCTGGCTCTACGTCGTGGTGTTCGTGCTGTTCGCGCTGGTTCTGGTCGGTGGTTCCACGCGTCTCACCGGCTCGGGCCTGTCGATCACCGAGTGGCAGCCGATCCATGGCGTCATCCCGCCGCTCAACGACGCCGAATGGCAGGAAGAGTTCCAGCGCTACCAGCAGATCCCGCAATATACCGAGATCAACAAGGGCATGAGCCTCGAGGACTTCAAGTCGATCTTCTGGTGGGAGTGGGCGCACCGCATCCTGGCGCGCAGCGTCGGCGTGGTCTTCGCCCTGCCGCTGCTGTTCTTCTGGGCAACGCGCCGCATCGAGCGCGGCCTTGGGTTGAAGCTCATCGGCATCCTGGCGCTCGGCGGACTGCAAGGCGCCATCGGCTGGTGGATGGTGGCTTCCGGCCTTGTCGACCGCGTTTCGGTCAGCCAGTACCGCCTGGCGACGCATCTGACGCTTGCCGCGCTGATCTTCACCGCCACGATGGCGGTCGCGCGAGGCCTGGCGCCGCATTCGGAGCCTGCCGCCGACCGCTCGACACAGCGGCTCGCCGGCTTCATCGTGTTCCTGACGCTAATCCAGATCTATCTCGGCGGATTGGTCGCTGGCCTTCACGCCGGTCTTTCCTACAACACATGGCCGCTGATGGACGGAAAGGTGATCCCCTCCGATCTGCTTCTCCTGAAGCCCGCCTGGCTGAACTTCTTTGAGAATCCGAAGACGGTGCAGTTC
>NZ_RZSA01001409.1:0-1214 GCF_003998075.1 Mesorhizobium sp. M2A.F.Ca.ET.037.01.1.1
CGGCGGTTCTGATCGCCGGCGCGATCGGCCTCGCCAACGGACTCCTCATCGCCGGCATCGGCATCAATCCGCTGGTGACGACGCTTGGTATGGCCAACATGGTGCTGGCCTTTGCCTCGACGATCAGCGGCGGCTTTCCGGTCACCGGCCTGCCGAAGAGCCTCACCGCCGAATTCGCAGAGCGCTCGCTGCTCGCCATCCCGATGCCGATCTGGATCGCCGCGCTGGTGTTCGTGCTTCTGTTCCTGACACTTAAAGCGACGCGCTTTGGCCGGAGCCTCTATATCATCGGCGCCAACCCAAGGGCGGCAGTGGCGGCGGGCATCCGCACCATGCCAGTGCTGGTGCTGGCTTACATGCTTTGCGCGCTTCTGGCAGCACTCGGCGCCCTTCTGCTCACTGCGCGCACCGGCTCTGGCGAGCCCAATCTCGGCGGCAACCTCACGCTTGAAGCCATCGCGGCCGCCGTGGTCGGTGGCGTGCGCCTTTCCGGCGGCGAGGGCGGCGTTGGCGCCGCGGTGCTCGGCGCGCTGTTCGTCACAGTGCTCTCCAACGGCATGAATCTCGTCCAGATCGACGGTTATCTGCAGCAGATCTGCCTGGGCGTCATCATCGTCGTCAGCCTGATCGTCAACCGCGACGAAGCCAGGCGCTGATACTCCAACCTGTTCGGGAAGCTCGTATGGCCTATCAAGTTTGCATCGACATCGGCGGCACCTTCACCGACTGCCTCGTCTCAAACAGCAAGGGCGAGATCGCGATCTTCAAGTCGCCGACGACGCCCGGCGAATTCGAGAAAGGCTTCATCAATGTCCTGCATGTCGCGGCCGAGGGCTATGGCCTGAGCGGCGCCGACTTCATGAGAGAGATCGACCTTATCGTGCATGGCTCGACCGTGTCCACCAACGCATTGGTCGAGCGTAAGACGGTCAAGGTCGGCCTCATTCTGACCGCCGGCCACCAGGATATCCTCGTGCTGCGCGAGGGCCCGCGCAAAGGCGCTTTCCAGTGGCGGCTGAACTATCCCGATCCCTATGTGCCGCGCCATCTGACCAAGACGGTCGCCGGCCGCATCGACGCGCGCGGCCGTGAATTGGCGCCGCTGTCGCTGGACGACGTGCGCAAGGCGGCGGCCGAATTCCGCGGCCTCGGTGTCGAGGCGATCGCCGTCGGCCTCCTGTGGTCGGTGGTTAACCCGGCGCATGAGCTTGCTG
>NZ_RZSA01000140.1:0-9712 GCF_003998075.1 Mesorhizobium sp. M2A.F.Ca.ET.037.01.1.1
AATGCTACATGCACCATCAGGCCTCATTCATTCCTTCCTTCTTCCCGGAGAACGTGAAGCTCGGCCAGGATGCGGACTTCTTCCCCTATCCGCCCTACGCCTCCAAGCCGGAGCTGGGCACGCCGCTGGAAGTGGCCGGAACGCTGGTGATGATCACCAAGGACTCCAAGGCCTCGCGCGAGTTCATCAAGTTCCTGCAGATGCCGCTCGCGCATGAATTGTGGATGGCGCAGAAGAGCTTCGTCACCCCGTTCAAGGCCGCCAACAAGGACGCCTATGGCAGCGACGCGCTGAAGAAGCAGGGCGAGATCCTCGTTGGAGCCACGACGGTGCGGTTCGACGGCTCCGACCTGATGCCCGGCAAGGTCGGCGCGGGCTCGTTCTGGACCGGCATGATCGACCTGGTCGGCGGCAAGTCCGCGCAGGACGTCGCCGCCGACATCCAGAAAAGCTGGGATGCCATCAAGTAGCCATCCGGCAAACAGACCGCCGCGCGCGGCCTGATATTTTCCTCATCCTCCACCAGGATCCGGGCTACGGCCCGGATCCGACCGGCGGTCCACGCCGGAAGCCTTCGCGTTTCGATCGTTCCGAATAACCGAAAGTCGGTGCATCCGACCGCCAGCCCCGGCTGGCCGGTCATGCGCAGGGAGAGGGACCCATGGCGGCTCAGATTTTCTCGGCCATATTCGTCATCATCATCGGCGTCGGCGGCTGTGTCGCCTATTTCTGGGGCGCCAACAAACTGCTCGATCTCGTTTTCCCGTCGCGCGGCGTCTCAGGCGCGGCAGCCGTCGACAATCTGCGCCGCCAGGGCCTGGTGCGGCCCTGGCTGTTCGTCGGCCCGGCGATGATCATCCTCACCATCTATCTGATCTACCCGGTCATCGAGACGCTGCGGCTCTCCTTCCTCGATCGCGGCGGCGAGAATTTCGTCGGCCTCGCCAATTACGAATGGGCGTTCGGCGACCACGATTTCCGCAACTCGATCCTCAACAACATCCTGTGGCTGGCGGTGGTGCCGGCGGCCTGCACCTTCCTCGGGCTGATCATCGCCGTGCTCACCGACAAGATCTGGTGGGGCACGATCGCCAAGAGCCTGATCTTCCTGCCGCTGGCCATCTCCTTCGTCGGCGCCAGCGTGATCTGGAAATTCATCTACGAGTACCGCGGCGAGGGCCAGGTGCAGATCGGCCTGCTCAACGCCATCATCCAGTATTTCGGCGGCCAGCCGCAGGTGTGGATATCGCTGCCGTTCTGGAACAATTTCTTCCTGATGGTGATCCTGATCTGGATCCAGACAGGGTTTGCGATGGTCATCCTGTCGTCGGCGCTGCGCGGCATTCCGGAAGAGACGCTCGAGGCCGCCGTGATCGACGGCGCCAACCCGTTCCAGATCTTCTGGAAAATCATGGTGCCGCAGATCTGGGGCACGATCGCGGTGGTGTGGACCACCATCACCATACTGGTGCTGAAAGTGTTCGACATCGTGCTGACCATGACCAACGGCCAATGGAACAGCCAGGTGCTGGCCAATCTGATGTTCGACTGGATGTTCCGCGGCGGCGGCGATTTCGGCCGCGGCGCGACCATCGCCATCATCATCATGATCGCGGTCATTCCGATCATGGTCTGGAACATCCGGCAGGCCAACAAAGAGACGGGAGGGCATTGAGATGGCCGCGTCCACCGGAAAGTCCTTCGCCAGCCGCTTCGGCGTTCATATCGCCGTGCTGGTCTTCGTCGTCATCTGGACCATCCCCACGCTCGGCATTCTCGTCTCGTCGCTGCGCGACAAGGACCAGATCATCGCCTCGGGCTGGTGGAATTCCTTCGCCAGTTCCAGCCAGACCGAGGCCGGACGACTGCCGGCCGCCGCGGCGCAGACGCAGAAGGACGGCAAATATGTCATCGAAGGCAATGTCTTCGGCGACGGCGCCAAGCGCGACATCAGCGCCTTTGGCGTCAAGGCGGCGGCGCCGACGCAATACAAGGCCGGCACGGCGGCCGATCTCGGCGACGGCGTCACCTTGCAGGTGAACGCGGATGGCAGCTTCGTGCTCGCCTCGCCGAAGGCATTCGAAGGCGACCGCGGCCAGCGCGTCTATTACGCCTCCTCGGCGCCGCCGAAATTCACCACCGAGAACTACGATGCCGTGCTGTTTTCCGAAGGCATCGGCCGCTCGTTCATGAACTCGCTGACGGTGACCATTCCGGCAACGATCATCCCCATCCTGATCGCGGCCTTCGCGGCCTATGCGCTCGCCTGGATGCGCTTTCCCGGCCGGGCGCTGCTGATCGCCGTCATCATCGGCCTGCTGGTCGTGCCGCTGCAGATGTCGCTCATCCCGCTGCTCAAGCTCTATAACGGCGTCGGCACCTTCTTCGGCGTGCCGTCGAAGACCTATCTCGGCATCTGGCTGGCGCATACAGGCTTCGGCCTGCCTTTCGCCATCTATCTGCTGAGGAGCTACATCGCCGGCCTGCCGCGCGAGATCATGGAATCGGCGCGCATCGACGGCGCCAGCGATTTCGAGATCTTCGTCAAGATCGTGCTGCCGCTGTCGTTCCCGGTGCTTGCCTCCTTCGCCATCTTCCAGTTCCTATGGGTATGGAACGATCTGCTGGTGGCGATGGTTTTCCTCGGCACGGCGCCCGATCAGATCGTGCTGACGGCCAAGCTCAACGCGCTGCTCGGCTCACGCGGCGGCAATTGGGAAATCCTCACGACATCGGCATTCATCACCATCATCGTGCCGCTGATCGTGTTCTTCTCGCTGCAACGCTATTTCGTCCGCGGGCTGCTTGCCGGCTCGGTGAAAGGAGGTTGAAGACATGCAATCGGCTTTGAAGGCGACTTCGAGACCAGACCCTGCGATCGACCGAGACTGGTGGCGGGGCGCGGTGATCTACCAGATCTATCCGCGCTCCTACCAGGACTCCAACGACGACGGCATCGGCGATCTGAAGGGCATCGTTCAGCGTCTGCCCTACATCGCTTCGCTCGGCGTCGATGCCATCTGGATCTCGCCCTTCTTCAAATCGCCGATGAAGGATTTCGGCTATGACGTCTCGGATTACTGCGATGTCGACCCGATGTTCGGCACGCTCGCCGATTTCGACGCGCTGGTGGCGGAGGCCCATCGCCTGGGCCTCAAGGTGATGATCGACGAGGTGCTGTCGCACACCGCCGACATCCACCCGTGGTTCAAGGAAAGCCGCTCCAGCCGCAGCAATCCAAAGGCTGACTGGTATGTGTGGGCCGACGCCAAGCCGGACGGCACGCCGCCCAACAACTGGCTGTCGATCTTCGGCGGCTCGGCCTGGCAGTGGGACACCAGCCGCCAGCAATATTACATGCATAATTTCCTGGCCGAGCAGCCCGACCTCAACTTCCACAATGGAGAAGTCCAGGACGCGCTGCTCGACATCACCCGCTTCTGGCTTGAGCGCGGGGTCGACGGCTTTCGGCTGGATACGATCAATTTCTACTTCCACAGCCAGGGGCTGGAGGACAATCCGGCGCTGCCGCCGGAACAGCGCAACGACCAGACCGCACCTGCGGTCAATCCCTACAACTACCAGGACCATATCTACGACAAGAGCCGGCCGGAGAATCTCGGCTTCCTCGAGCGCTTCCGCGCGCTTCTGGACGAATATCCGGCACAGGCCGCCGTCGGCGAGGTCGGTGACTCGCAGCGCGGCCTGGAAGTGGTCGCCGCCTACACCGCCGACGGCAAGCGCGTGCACATGTGCTATTCCTTCGACTTCCTGGCGCCGGAGAAGATCAGCGCGGCGAAAGTGCGCGCGGTGCTGGAGGCCTTCGGCCGGGTCGCCAGCGACGGCTGGTCGTGCTGGGCCTTCTCCAACCATGACGTGATGCGGGTCGCCTCGCGCTGGGCCGCCAACGAGACGGACCCGACCGCCTATCTGAAGGTGATCTCGGCGCTTCTGATGTCGCTGCGCGGCTCGGTATGCATCTACCAGGGCGAAGAACTCGGCCTTGGCGAAGCGGAGCTGAAGTTCGAGGACCTGCAGGACCCCTACGGCATCCGCTTCTGGCCGGAGTTCAAGGGCCGCGACGGCTGCCGCACGCCGATGGTGTGGGAGGCCGCGGCCAAGAATGGCGGCTTCTCGACCGCCAAGCCCTGGCTGCCGGTGCCGGGCAGGCACCTGTCGCAGGCCGTCAACGTGCAGCAGGGCGATGCAAGCTCGCTGCTCGAGCATTACCGCCGCTTCCTCGCCTTCCGGCGCCAGCATCCGGCGCTGGGCAAGGGCGATATCGACTTCATCGAAAGCGATGGCGATACCGTCGCCTTCACGCGCCGCGAGGGCAATGAGCGGATCGTCTGCGCCTTCAACCTCGGCAGCAAGCCCGCCGAGGTCAATCTCGGCCAAGGCTCGCTGAAGCCCTTGCCCGGACATGGCTTTTCGGGACAGACTGGCAGCGGGCCGGTCCGCCTCGGCGGATACGGCGCCTGGTTCGGGCGCATCGACTGAACTTGCAGATAGAGATCAACGGAAGGAGAGAACCATGGCCGATGTCACGCTCAACCAGGTGAGGAAATCATACGGCAACCTCAATATTCTCCACGGCATCGACCTAGACATCAAATCGGGCGAGTTCATCGTCTTCGTCGGACCGTCGGGATGCGGCAAGTCGACCTTGCTGCGGTCGATCGCCGGTCTCGAGGAGATCACCGGGGGCGAACTGAAGATCGACGGCGAGGTGGTGAACGACGTGCCGCCGTCGAAGCGCGGCATCGCCATGGTGTTCCAGTCCTATGCGCTTTATCCGCATATGACCGTCTACGACAACATGGCCTTCTCGATGAAGATCGGCAAGGAAAGCAAGGCGGAGATCGACAAGCGGGTGCGACAGGCGGCGGAGATCCTGCAGCTCACCAAATATCTCGATCGCCTGCCCAAGGCGATGTCGGGCGGCCAGCGCCAGCGCGTCGCGATCGGCCGCGCCATCGTGCGCAACCCAAAAGTGTTCCTGTTCGACGAGCCGCTTTCGAACCTCGACGCAGCGCTTCGCGTCGCCACCCGCATCGAGATTGCCAAGCTCAAGGAATCGATGCCGAACACCACCATGATCTACGTCACCCACGACCAGGTCGAGGCGATGACGCTGGCGGACCGCATCGTGGTGCTGAAGGACGGCGTCGTCGAGCAGGTCGGCACGCCGATGGAACTCTACAAGCGTCCGGGCAATCTGTTCGTCGCCCAGTTCATCGGCTCGCCGGCGATGAACATATTGCCGGCAAAGATCGAGAAGGCCGGCAATCCGACCGTGGTCAGCCATGTCGGCGACCGCAAGGCGACGGTGCCGATCGCGACGCCTGCTTCGGCGAATGGCGCGGCGGTCAGCTTCGGCGTGCGGCCGGAGGATCTCGCGATCGCCACCGGTTCCGATTACCTCTTCGAGGGCAAGGTCGACTATATCGAGCAACTCGGCGAGGTTCAGCTCGTCTATATCGATATCGGCCGCGCAGACCTGCCGCTGGTCGCCAAGCTGCCGGGCAATGTCGAGGTCAAGCGCGGTGAGACGCTGCGGCTCAACGCAAGCGCCAGCGATCTGCATATTTTCGACGCCGACGGCCATTCCTTCACGCTGCATCGCGAAGAGGCGAAGGCAGCCTGAGCGCAGAGCCGCTGCGGCAAAGAGAAGCGGCGGGCCCTGGCCCGCCGCTCCTGTTTTCAAATCACGGTCGGCTGTTAACGATTGCCGAAGTGGTCGCGGTCGCTGCCCTGCTGCGGAGCCGACTTCTGCGCGTCGCGGGACGAATTCAGCAGCTTGTAGACAGGCGAGTCGGTGCCGATCGACGAGGTGCGGGTCGTATCCACGGCGGGAGCCGGCTGGTTGACTCCGCTGTTGCCGTGATTGTCGCTGCCCGCAAAAGCAGCCGAGGAAACGGCCATGAGAGCCGCGGTGGCAAGAATGATCTTTTTCATCTCAGTACTCCTGAATTTCCTGATCCGACCGAGGCGACGGGCAAACCCGTCGCCGTTCGAAGTCGGCTGTTAGTTGTTACCGAAAAGGTTGCGGTCGGCGCCCGTGGTGACAGGCTTCTGTTCAGCCGGTTCGGACTTGCGGACCGAGGCTGTGTAAGAAGAGTCGACCGTGGCGGCCGGCGGGTTGGCAGCCTGCGCGTTGTAATTGTCGCTACCGGCAAAGGCGCTGCCGGAAATTGCCAGAAGGGCGGCGGCAGTGAGAACAATCTTTTTCATTTTTGCTACTCCAGTATTTTTATTCAGTCCGTCTAGCGGCGTGTCTTGGGAATGAAATCGCGTCGTTCGGACAGCGCTCATTTGGGTGAGCCGACTGCGGGATTCCAATCACGAAGTTTTTTCGTCTGGACCATGAATCCGCCTCTTGAAGTTTTCATAAGCATGCCTACAACCATTTTTTTGCTAAGTTCAATCAATGACTTATGTGATTTATGCTGCTGGCTCACCAAGTGTGTCGGAGCGCCAACGTTCACAGCGTTCTGCACGCACCGTCAACAGAAACGAACCGTTCGGTTCGATTTTAGAATCTGCTAATAGTCACTTTTTGATACTGTTAACCATCAACGACGCTCCCGAACCTCGTCCGGGAGCACCCCTGGAAGCCGGTGGCATGGCGAGAAGGACGAGAATCGGCAACGTGAACACGCCGCCCATTGTCGCGCCGTATGGATGCGATGTCGTTTTCATGCCGACGGGAAACCGGCCGTCGTGGTTAGATCAGGCCATCTCAGGTGCCGCTTCGTCGCGACGAGGCGGAGAATTGGGAAGCCGGTCGAAATCCGGCGCTGCCCCCGCAACGGTGGTGGAGTGAGGTCGCAACGGGAGACCACTGGGCCATGGGCCTGGGAAGGTGTTGCGACCGCCCGCGAGGGCAACTCCAAAGCCCGGAAACCAGCCAGAGACATTTTGAACTCGACTGATCGCGGTGGGCGGTCAAGAGGCGGACGGCGCGTGCCCGGCCCTGCCGGTGGCGGTCGTTCTTCTCCATCACCACCAGTTCAGTCCTTGATGCGAGGACAGGACATGGATGCGCGCAACGACATGCTGAGGCTCCTGCAGAGCCGCAAGCAGGGCTACTCGCTTGAGCAGCCCTTCTACACCGATCCCGACTATTTCAAGCTCGATATGGAGCTGATCTGGCATCGTGACTGGTTGTTCATCGGCCATGATTGCGAGCTGCCGAAACCAGGCAGCTACATCACCGTTCAGATCGGCGATTATCCGGTGGTGCTGGTCCGCGACCAGAAGGGAAGGATCAACGCTTTCCACAACTCCTGCCGGCATCGCGGCAGCCGCCTGTGCAACACCGACAAGGGCACCGCCGCCAAGCTGGTCTGTCCCTACCATCAGTGGACTTACGAGCTCGACGGGCGGCTGCTGTTCGCGCGCCAGATGGCGGACGGCTTCGACAAGAGCCAGTTCGGACTGAAGCCCGTGGCCTGCGAGAGCGTCGGCGGCTACATCTTCATTTGCCTGGCAAAAGAGCCGGCCGACTTCGCGCCGATGCGCGCCATGATCGAACCCTATGTCCTGCCGCACCGGCTGAGCGAGGCGAAGGTCGCGTTCGAATCGACGATCGTCGAAAAGGGCAACTGGAAGCTCGTCTGGGAAAACAACCGCGAGTGCTATCATTGCGCCGGCAACCATCCGGAACTGTGCAAGACTTTTCCGGAAGCGCCGACGGTGACAGGTGTGCAAGGCGCCGACAGCGATCCGGAAATGCTTGCGCACTGGGCGAAATGCGAGGCGGCGGGTCTGCCGAGCCGGTTCCGGATCGATCCGGCCGGGCAATACCGCGCAACGCGCGCGCCGCTGCTGCGCGACGCCGTCAGCTACACGATGAGCGGCAGACGCGCCGTGACGAAAAACCTGTCCGCCAGCGTCGCCGCCTACCGCATCGGCACGTTGATGCACTACCATTACCCGACCACGTGGAACCACATCCTCATCGATCACGCCGTCACCTTCCGTGTGCTGCCGATCAGCGCCACCGAGACCGCGGTGACGACGAAATGGCTGGTCCACAAGGACGCGGTGGAAGGCGTCGACTACGATCTGGCAGAACTCACCCATGTCTGGACCGAGACCAACGATCAGGACCGCCGCATCGTCGAGGAAAACGCGCTCGGCATCCTGTCGCCGGCTTACGAGCCTGGTCCCTATTCCGAGTTGCATGAGGGCGGTGTCATCCAGTTCGTCGAGTGGTACGCCTCCTTCATCGGTCCGCGCCTTGCCGAAGGCGGTCGCCCGGCGTTGCGCAGCGTCGCCTGAAGGCTAAGGAGATGAACGCGATGACGGATCTCGGCCTCTATCGCCATCTCGACGAGATGGCGCCCTGGAACGACAGGCTGCAGGTGCTGGAAGTGATCGGCGTCAGCGACGAGGCGCCGCAGGTGAAGACGTTCACCTTCCGCTCCGACAATCAGACCTGGTTCCGCTACAAACCCGGGCAGTTCGTGACGCTGGAATTGCCGACGGCCGACGGGCCGCTGATGCGGACCTACACGCTGTCGTCCTCGCCGTCGCGGCCGTTCTCGATCGCGGTGACGGTGAAAGCGCAAGCCGACAGCGTCGGCACGCGCTGGATGTTCGACAATCTGAAGCCCGGCGTCCATGTGAAGGCCTACGGGCCGACCGGCGATTTCTCGCTGCACAGCCATCCAGCGGCCAAATATCTGTTCATTTCGGCCGGTTCCGGCGTCACGCCGATGATGTCGATGCTGCGCTGGCTGAACGACTGCGCGCCCTGGACCGATGTCGGTTTCGTCAATTGCGCGCGGCGGCCGGAAGAGATCATCTTCCGCAAGGAGCTCGAACTGCTCGGCAGCCGCATGCCCGGCCTGTCGCTCGGCTTCATGATCGAGGAGCGGTCGAGCCGCGAGGGCTGGTTCGGCCATATGGGCCGCATCGACGCGATCCGGCTGCCGCTTCTGGCACCCGATTTCCGCGAGCGGGAAATCTTCTGCTGCGGGCCGGACCCCTTCATGCGCGCCGTGCGCCAGATGCTGGAGGCCGCCGGCTTCGACATGAGCCGCTACCATCAGGAGAGCTTCGCGGCGCCGGCCGTGGAAGAAGTCCCGGCGCCGTTCGCGATGCCGGCCGGCGACGAAGCCAAGCCGCTCGCCGAGGCGGTGACGCCGGTCCGCTTTTCGCTTTCAAACGTCGATGCGGAATGCGTCCCCGGACAGACCGTGCTGCAGACGGCGCGCGCTTCGGGCGTCAGGATCCCGGCGGCCTGCGAGTTCGGTCTCTGCGGCACCTGCAAGGTGAAAAAGGTCTCCGGCGAGGTTTCGATGAGCCACAATGGCGGCATTCTCGATCACGAGATCGATGACGGCTATATCCTGGCCTGCTGTTCGAGGCCGTTGTCGGCGCTGGACATCGAGGCCTGAAGGCTTGTCGGTCGAGGCAAGGGCCGTTGCGGGAACACCCTCGCCGGCCGCTGTCCTGCCGAACAGAAGTTCAGTGCCCGGAGGCGTCTCGTGGCGAAGGCTCGCCGAGCAATCGGCGCGCCGGATCAGGATGATTTTCCGTTGAATCGCCATCCTGATCCAGCTCTTTGTTGGAGCATGATCTCTTCCGAAAACCGGTTCCCACTTTCCGGGATCATGCTCTTTGTTGAAGCATGATCCCTCCCGAAAACCGGCACCCACTTTTCGGGATCATGATCTAAACCCCGTAGCGCTCGGTGCGGATG
>NZ_RZSA01001410.1:0-1201 GCF_003998075.1 Mesorhizobium sp. M2A.F.Ca.ET.037.01.1.1
GTCTTCCACAAGGGTCAGCGCATCGTCAGCCACGTCCGTGCGCCCAACCGGCGCGGCCATACGACCGTTGCCGATCACATGCCGAGCGCGCATCGCCGCTACGGCAAGTGGACGCCGGGAGGATTGATCGCAGTCGGCGAGAAGATTGGTCCTTCCACCGCCGCTTTCTTCCAGGCTGTCATCGCTGACCGGCCGCATCCCGAGCAGGGCTTTCGCACTTGCCTCGGCATTCTGGCGCTGACCAAGAGCTACGGCAACGCGCGCGTCGATGCAGCCTGCCAACGCGGCATCCTCATCAACGCACGCTCCGTCGCCTCGATCCGTTCGATTCTCAAGAACGGCCTTGATCGCGCTTTCCTCGACGAGACGCCCGATCACCAACCCCTGCGCCACGGCAATATCCGCGGTCAGGGCTATTTCCACTGAACCAGGGAGATTCCAATGCTCACCCATCCCACCCATGAACGGCTGGTCGCACTCGGCCAGCCCCAAGCAGTTTATGGCTTGGATCGGTCTTGTCCCTGCCGAGCATTCCAGCGGTAAGCGGATTAAACGGGGCGAGATCACCCGCACCGGCAACGCCGCTGCCCGAACGATGTTGATGGAGTCGGCCTGGCACTACCGCTTTCCAGCGCGTGAAGGACGAACGTTGCGAGAGCGAAACAGCGACATTCCCGACCATATCCGCGCCATCGCATGGAAGGCGCAGACACGCCTATGTGCCAAGTTCCGCCGCTTGTCAGCGGCAGGAAAGCAGACGGTAAAGGTAGTGGCGGCGATCGCCCGCGAACTGGCCGGCTTCATCTGGGACATCGCACGGCAAACCTCGATATCAGCGCCGAACCCGGCGTGACCGCTCCTCCAAGATCCTATGGGCTGGTGGATAGCGACCTGCCGTCAGGCAGAATGGCGTTGCTAAACCCACCCATTCTGGAGACGACAATGCAACAGGTTGCAAATCGGCCGGAACAGGCCGCTATCCGCATCGATCTTGGCGCGATCTTTGTTTCGATGGATGTCTCGATCAAATTGGCTGATCACTTCACTGTCGCCGGGTGGCGGGGAGAAGATGTCCAAGCATTGTCTGCGGGGCGGGGACGTTGCGGGACTCCTGGAGCTGTTTGCGACGCTCCAGGAAAAGGCTCGGGCACGAATCGGCGAGCGCTTCCGGATTATTGTCATCCAGGAAGCTGGACTAGAC
>NZ_RZSA01001411.1:0-1197 GCF_003998075.1 Mesorhizobium sp. M2A.F.Ca.ET.037.01.1.1
CCTCTCCGTCGCGGCTTCGCCGCGCCACCTCTCCCCCGCATTGCGGGGGCGAGGAACTGGCGCCTAGCTGGACACTCCGCTTCGCCGTCAGCTCCCGCATCAGCCGCCTCTCGCGCACTTCGATGGAAAGCTGGGCGCTCGACGGGCAGAACTGGGCGTTGGCCATCTTGGCCTCGCCGCGAATGAAGCGCCGGATCGCGGCCTCGACGTCTTGAAGCTCGGCATCCTGCACGGCGGCCAGATAGCCGCGCAGCTGCATCTCGGCGTCAGCCAGCGCGGACTGCGGGAAGCAGGAAAACATCGCGGCTAGCGCCTTCGCCGCCTGCTGCAATTCGGCTGCAGTCATTGATCTCCTCGATGATTGCGTTGGCGGCATCGACATGGGTTTTGCGCCCACGCCATTTTTGTCCGGGCGCGGCCGGGCGATCCGAAACTGCTTTTCCATTCCTGTTCCGCGAAGCGGAGGAAGAAAACGCCGGGGCGTTTTCTTTTGATGGATCGATGGATTGTGGACTCTGGAAGTCTGGACTCTGGGGCTTATCGCCCGCCTTATCCCCGGCCCTTGCCCGCCGCTTATCCGGGGGCGAAAAAGCCCTTTCCTTCGAAAGGCTTGGGTTGCCGCCCTTCAAGCCGTTCTTGCGCGCCGCGCGCGCCTTGCGGGCGTCGGCGATCATGCGTCGGGAATAGATGCGGCCGTGGCGATCGCGCGAGAAGACGCGGTTGCCTTCCAGTTCGGAAAGCAGCGCGCCAAGCTCCCCCTCCGCACAGCCGGCAAGGCGGGCAAGGGCCGTCTCCTCCAGCCCCTTGCCGGCGATCGCGACATAGCCGATGGGCTCGTGCGCGGCGGCAATGCACAGCATGCGCATCCAAAGGCCCTGCGCCGCGAGCGAGCACAGCCGCAGGTTCGGATCGGACTCCCAGTCCGACCAGAAGAATTTCGACCAGATCGTGCCGCTCATGGGGTGGGCTCGGTGGCGGGGCATTGGCGATTGGCCAATCTCCCCCCTTGTGGGGGAGATGTCCGGCAGGACAGAGGGGGGCGCTGTCCCGCCAGCCTATCGGCGTTTGGGATCCTTACCCCACCACAACAAACCATAGCGAAAGGCAGTTCTGAGACGTCGCGTTCCTTCGCGCCCCCCTCTGCCCTACCGGGCATCTCCCCCACAAGGGGGGAGATTGGCAGCTCCGGTCTCCCGC
>NZ_RZSA01001412.1:0-1195 GCF_003998075.1 Mesorhizobium sp. M2A.F.Ca.ET.037.01.1.1
ACCAAGCCGATCTGCTGGCGCGGTTCGGGCTGACGGGAAGGAAATTTGTGGCGCTCATGCCCGGCGCCGAGTTCGGCCCGGCAAAACGCTGGCCGAGCGATCACTATGCCGGGCTTGCCCGGAACATGATGGCAAAGGGTCTGGGCGTCGTGCTGCTCGGCTCGAAGAACGATGCCGGCGTGACCGGCGAGATCGCGACGCTCGCGCCCGGCGCCATCGACCTTGCCGGCAAGACGCGGCTGGAGGACGCCATCGACCTGATCGCCGCGGCAAAGCTTGCGGTCTCGAACGACAGCGGGCTGATGCATGTCGCGGCCGCCGTAAACACGCCGATCGTGGCCGTCTATGGTTCGACGTCGCCGGAAAACACGCCGCCGCTCAGCGAGCGCTCCGAACTGATCTGGCTGCATCTGTCCTGCTCGCCCTGTCACAAGAAAGTCTGCCCGCTCGGGCATCTCAACTGCCTCAAGACCCTTGATGTCGCCCGTGTCACTGCCGCGGCCGACCGCCTGCTCAAGGTTCCGGCGGCCGCATGAAAGTGCTGATCGTCAAGACATCGTCGATGGGCGATGTCATTCACACCTTTCCGGCCGTCGAGGACGCGGTGCGCAATCGTCCGGATATCAGCTTCGACTGGTGCGTGGAGGAGCCGTTTGCCGGCATCGTGGCGCTGCATCCGGCGATTGGAGTGATCCACAAGGTGGCGGTCCGGCGCTGGCGCAAGAGGCTTTTCGACGGCGGAACGTGGCGTGAGATGGCCGGGCTGCGCCGAGCACTCCGTGCCTCCCGCTACGATCTTGTCGTCGACGCGCAAGGCTTGTTGAAGTCTGCCCTGGTCGCCATCCAGGCCGACGCGCCGATTGCCGGCTTCGACCGCGCCAGCGCCCGTGAGCCTTCGGCGACGCTGTTCTATCAGCGCAAATACGCCGTGCCGCGCGATCTGCATGCCATCGAGCGCACCAGGCGGCTGTTCGGCCTGGCGCTGGGCTACCAGCCTGACCTGTCGGCGCTCGAGTCCGGCATCGTGCCGCCAGCGGGCGCGCTACCCGGCGTTGAAGGCAAAACCGCTTTCCTGCTCCACGGCACCAGCCGCGAGGACAAGAAATGGCCGGCCGAGGACTGGATCGGAACCGCGCGCGAGCTGGCCGACCGGCAATTCACGCCAGTGGTCACATGGTCGAATGAGGCGGAAAAG
>NZ_RZSA01001413.1:0-1193 GCF_003998075.1 Mesorhizobium sp. M2A.F.Ca.ET.037.01.1.1
GAAGCCGGCCGAGCCGATGGTGCTGCTCGATCCGAAGCTGATCACCGCCGAGAACCTGAAGGACTACAAGGGCTGGACGGCGGCCCGCTAAAAAGCCTGCTCCCAAGGCTGGCGCGGCCGGATCGGTCCGGCCGCGCCTCATTCATCGGACGGAGATGATCATGTCGCGCATTGGAATCCACTCTTTCGTCTGGTCTGCGAGCTCGGCGCAGGCGGATCTCGAACGCACGCTCGCCAACACCAAGGAAGCCGGCTTCGACCTGATCGAGTTCTCCTATCTCGATCCGGCCGATGTCGATATCGGCAGGCTGGCCAAAAGCATCGCCGATCTCGGCCTGGGCGTTGCGATCAGCATCGGCCTGCCGGCCGATGGCGACATCTCCAGCCCCGACAAGGCGGTCGCCGCGCGTGGCGTCGAGAGCTTGAACCGCACCGTCGCCCTCACGCGCGATCTCGGCGGTCAAAAGGTCGGCGGCATCCTCTCGACCAGTCACGGACTGCAGACCGAAGCACCGACGCGAGACCAGTGGAACCGCAGCGCGGGAACACTTGCCAAGGTTGCCGAGACCGCCAAGGCCGCCGGGGTCACGCTCAATCTCGAAATCGTCAACCGCTTCGAGAGCAACCTGCTCAACACCGCCGCGCAAGGGCTGGCCTTCATCGAGGACACCGGCTCCGACAACATCTTCCTGCATCTCGACACTTTCCATATGAACATCGAGGAGGCCGATGTCGGGCTGGCCATCCGCCACGCCGCGAAGAAGATCGGCTATGTCCATATCGGCGAGAGCCATCGCGGCTTCCTCGGCACCGGTAGCATCGACTTCGCCGCGATCTTCGATGCGCTGACGGCGATCGGCTACAGCGACGACCTCAGCTTCGAGTCCTTCTCCTCGGAGATCGTCGACGAGAACCTGTCGCGGAAGACGGCGATCTGGCGCAATCTGTGGATCGACAATATGGAGCTCGCCCGCCATGCGCGCCGCTTCATCGCGGTCGGCCTGGAGACGGCGCGGCGCAAGGCCGATCTCGTCTCGGCTT
This sequence comes from Mesorhizobium sp. M2A.F.Ca.ET.037.01.1.1, assembly GCF_003998075.1. Lineage (NCBI taxonomy): Bacteria > Pseudomonadati > Pseudomonadota > Alphaproteobacteria > Hyphomicrobiales > Phyllobacteriaceae > Mesorhizobium > Mesorhizobium sp. M2A.F.Ca.ET.037.01.1.1. Next base: position 1,042 of record NZ_RZSA01001413.1, read on the forward strand.
CGCAGCGGCCCTGAAGCTTCACGACAATTCGCCGCGCCGCCAGCAGGCGATCAGATGGCCGTCGCCCGCATCGGTGGCGGGCGGTTCGGCTTTCAGGCAACCGGGCTGCGCCAACGGACAGCGGCCGGCGAATGCGCACCCGCTGTTCGAAT
>NZ_RZSA01001414.1:0-1193 GCF_003998075.1 Mesorhizobium sp. M2A.F.Ca.ET.037.01.1.1
AACCACAACACGTCGACCGGTTCGCTGCGCGCGTCCTTGACCGGGAAGCCGAGTTCCTTGGTCCAGCGCGCCCGCATCTTCGACGGTTTGCCCATCGAGTTCCCGAGGCGCGTGAGGTTCGACAGCGCGTCCTGGAGCATGGGGCTGACATGACCTTCATCGACCAGATGGCGCCGCATGTCGTTGATCTTGGGCAGATGCTCGATCTCGACCGGACAGGCCTCCATGCAGGCGCGGCAGGTCGTGCAGGCCCAGAGCGTCTCTTCGGCGATCACTCCGCCGACCAGAGGAGTTGACGCGTCGTTCGCCAGCGCGTCGCGCATATCGGTGATCAGCATCTTCGGGCTGAGAGGCAAGCCCGAGGCATAGGCCGGGCAGACCGCCTGGCAGCGTCCGCACTCGGTGCAGGACAAGAGGTCGAGCTGCTGCTTCCAGTCGAACTGGGCGAGCGAAGCCACGCCCGGACTCTCGCGATCGGGAGGCACGGCGGGCGCGGTCCCGGCCGCTTCGAGGTTGCGAAAATAGATGTTCGGCGCGGCCAGGAACATGTGCCGATGCTTCGAGCCTGGAATATAGATCAGGAAGGCGAGGATGGCGCCGATATGGACCCAATAGGCGATCCGCTCCGCCGGATCGGCGGGAAAGCTCAACGCACGGAGCAGATCGGCTATAAGCGACGCGACCGGCCGCCATGAGCCGTCGGCACCGCCGAGGATCCGTGCGCCGGCCTCGATCAGCAGGGATGAGACGATGAGCAGGATGAGCACATAAATGATCGCCGCATCGGTTCCGCTCGAACCCCTGAACCGCGCCGGCTTCAGGATATAGCGCTGGTAGACGGCCAGGCCGAGACCCAGCAGCATCAGCACCGCGAACAAATCCTGGAGCAAGGCGATCCAGCTGTCGCCGCCAACTGGCGCGAGTGAAAAGCCGGGAAACAGGCGTGAGCCGAACGCCTCGACCGTGACGGTGAACAGGACAAAGAACGAAACGAAGATCAGCGCGTGCAGGACCCCCGACAGCGGCTTGCGAAGCATCTTGCGATGCAGCCCGATCGCGATGGCGACGCCTTCAAGGCGGCGCCAGGGTTGGTCGAAACGGCTGGCGCCCGGCGCCTGCGCCAGCGCGGCGATGTAGCGGCGGGAACGCCAAGCCGTGAGCGCGGCGGCCGCCAGCGTGACGGTCCATAGAAT
>NZ_RZSA01001415.1:0-1188 GCF_003998075.1 Mesorhizobium sp. M2A.F.Ca.ET.037.01.1.1
GCCCGATGCCCTTCAGATCGAGCAGGATCGCCGGTGCCGGCGAGACAACCTGCGTGGCCGCGAGCATGGCATCGCGCTCGGTCTCGACCGCCTTGATCTGCTCGAGCAGCAGTTCGAGCCTGTCGAGTTCCCGGCGGACCTGCGCCTGCAGATGGGCCGGCAAGGGTCGGCCGTCGCCGGTCTTGAGCACCTCCAATCTCTTCCGCCGGTCGCGGCGCAGCGGCTCGTAGCCCGATACGCCCTGGGCGAACAGCAGGCCTTTGACGATTGACGTGTCGCACGCGCTCGTTCGTCAAGGTCTTGCGCTCACGCGAGATGCGGCGACGGTCCGATTCTTCGGGCGTCGGCAAGTTCACCGCGCTCTTCCACCACATCAACCCGGAAATGCTGAGGACGGCGCTCTACGCGCTCAAGCGTGAGGCGGCCCCCGGCGTGGACGGCACGACGTGGCGAACCTACGAGGCAGACCTCGATCAACGGATCGCGGACCTGCACGACAGGGTTCAACGGGGAGCGTATCGTGCCCTGCCGTCACGGCGAACGTATATACCGAAGCCAGACGGACGGCAGCGCCCTCTTGCGATCGCCGCCCTCGAAGACAAGATCGTCCAGAGGGCGACGGCGGCGGTGCTGAACCAAATCTATGAGGAGGACTTCCTCGGGTTCAGCTAGAGGTTCCGGCCCGAACGCGGCCAGCATGATGCGCTTGACGCGCTTTATGTCGGTATCGCACAGCGGAAGGTGAACTACATACTAGACGCCGACGTGGCCGGCTTTTTCGACGGAGTGAGCCAAGATTGGCTTATCCGTTTCGCGGAGCACCGCATCGGCGACAAGCGAATCATCCGCCTGATCCGCAAATGGCTCAAGGCGGGCGTTCTGGAAGACGGATCGTTACGGTCAGTGAAAGGGGAACCGGCCAAGGCTCGGTAATCACTCCCTGAACGCAAAAGGTAACTTTTGTCAGCCGATGGCGACTTCCCGTTGGAAGGCGATGACGCGTTGCCGGACGGCGGTATCGTCGTGTGCATGGGGAGCGAGTGGCAGATGATGACGGTATCGTCGTCGACCAAGACGTCCTTGACCAGCAAGCGGACAATCCTCTGTCGGTCGCTGACGTCCAGCGATTGCGCCGATGCCCGTAATTTCTGGAGGAAGGCGGTCAGCGTCTCGGCGAGACGCAGGAAT
>NZ_RZSA01001416.1:0-1186 GCF_003998075.1 Mesorhizobium sp. M2A.F.Ca.ET.037.01.1.1
TCGGCGACCAGGACCCCGAAGATTCGAACCACATCAAGCTCCAGTCGCTCGGGCTGCCGACGCTGGAGCAGGTGACCGTCTCGCATCTCGGCGGCGGCGCGCCGGGCGAGGTGGAGTTCGGCATGAACGCGATCAAGGCGCTGCAGCCGACCTTCAAGTTCGCCGGCTTCGCCAAGTCGAGCTATCGCGCCATGGGCGTCGGCACCAATCAGCCGCTCAACTTCACCGGCTACGGCGTGCTGAAGAACAAGCAGACCGGCGACGCCTTCCAAGCGAAGACGGTCATCCGCGGCATCGTCAGCCGCATCGCGCCGGACGCCTTCGACCGATCCTCGGCCTTCGGCCACGATCACCAGATCGGCGAGGTCACCCACTACGAGCTCTCGGTCGACAACGAGGAATGGTTCTACTGGGACTACTTCACGAGCAGGCGCCGGCAGTTCGGCGTCGACGAACTGACCAAGGCACGCGTCCTGCTGGGCATTGAATGATGGCAAGCAGTTCCAAGATGGGGAAGAACGCGATCGAGGACTTTATGACGGGCGCCGACGAGGGGCCCGTCACAGCCGCCGAAACGTCGCCGGAAGCCGCCGCCGAGGAGGGGGAAGTCTCCCTCGACCTGACCGATGTCGATTACCGCTATCTGACGCTGCGGCGCGCGATCACGCGCGGCGACGGGAAGATCGCGCGGATTAGGATTCGGCCGGCCATGCTCCAGGATATCGACGACTGGTCGAATGCCGTGATCAGCAACCGCGAGCTGCTCGCACGGCTCTGCGATCTCCCCGCCGCCGTGCTGAAGAAACTCGCCTGGGATGACGCCGAGGCCTTGATGGAGATCTTCCACCAGGTCGTGCCGGAGTTCGTGTTTGCCACGCCGAAGGATGATGCCTGATGGCAAGGATGACGGCAGAGCTGGTCGTGAGCCTGCTCGATCGGGCATCGGGCAGGGCCCAGACGATCAAGCGAAATCTGACCGCTCTCCAGCGCGCGGAACGCGACGTCTACCTCGCGCGAAACAATATGCGGTTGACACGCGCGCAGGTCGCGGAAGAGCGGCTGCTGGACGCGCAGGAGGCCGAGCGGCAGAAGCGGCTCGCGCAATGGACGACGGCGGGCAGGGTCGCCGGCGTGGCGGTGGCGGCAGCGGGGTATGTCGCGATCCGCACGGCGCGCGACTATGCGC
>NZ_RZSA01001417.1:0-1184 GCF_003998075.1 Mesorhizobium sp. M2A.F.Ca.ET.037.01.1.1
GCGCCAATGGCGGCGGGACGCGCTCGGCGCCGGATTTCGCGCAGCAGCGCTCGGGACGCGCCGGCTACTACAACCGCATGCGCGACCCGTTCAACCTGTTCGGCTCAGGCGCGCGCGAGCCGCGCGAACGCAAGGCAAAACCGCTTGAGGCCAAGGCGCTGGAAACGCTTGGCCTTGATACAAAGGCGACTGGTCAGGACATCAAGGCGCGTTATAAGGAACTGGTTAAGCGCCACCATCCGGATGCGAATGGCGGAGACAGAGGTTCGGAAGACCGGTTCCGCGATGTGCTGCAGGCCTATCGCGTGCTCAAGCAGGCAGGATTGTGCTGAGCGGCCCTACGGTCCCAAGTCTTTTCCAACTTTCATAACGTTGGAAAAGGCTCTAAGACCGCCCCCGGACAAAATCGATTGCCGGCGAAACGCGGCGTTTCGCCCGTGGAGACGTTGATAGAGATGAACAAGGTCGATCGCGACATCGCCAACCTGCCCGACACGACGGTGTCGGTGAAGGAGAAATTCGGTTTCGAGTCCAAGATGGTCGTTCCCGCCTATTCGGCGGCGACAGAGCATGTCCCGGACATCGACCCGGACTATCTGTTCGACAAGGCGACGACATTGGCGATCCTCGCCGGCTTTGCTTACAACCGCCGCGTGATGGTGTCGGGCTATCACGGCACCGGCAAGTCGACGCATATCGAGCAGGTGGCGGCGCGGCTCAACTGGCCCTGCGTGCGCGTCAACCTCGACAGCCATGTCAGCCGTATCGACCTCGTCGGCAAGGACGCCATCGTGGTCAAGGAAGGCCTGCAGGTCACCGAGTTCCGCGACGGCATCCTGCCCTGGGCCTATCAGCACAATGTCGCGCTCTGCTTCGACGAGTATGACGCCGGGCGACCGGACGTGATGTTCGTTATCCAGCGCGTGCTGGAATCGTCGGGGCGGCTCACTCTGCTCGACCAGAGCCGCGTCATCCGCCCACATCCGGCTTTCCGGCTGTTCGCCACCGCCAACACGGTCGGTCTCGGCGACACCACCGGCCTCTATCACGGCACGCAGCAGATCAACCAGGCGCAGATGGACCGCTGGTCGATCGTCACCACGCTCAACTACCTGCCGCACGACAATGAGGTGAACAGCGTGCTGGCCAAGGCCAAGCACTACCGCGACAACAAGGGCAGGGAC
>NZ_RZSA01001418.1:0-1184 GCF_003998075.1 Mesorhizobium sp. M2A.F.Ca.ET.037.01.1.1
ACCGAGACGAAGGCGAGCGAGACGAGCGCACCACCGCCCAGGCCCTCGACCAGCCGCCCGGCCAGGAAGACCGGCATCGATGGCGCGGTGGCGCAGACCAGCGCGCCAGCGGCATAAAGAAGGGCTGCGGCTATCATGTTGGTGCGCAGGGCGACGAAGCTGACCAGCCGGCCGGCGGCGGCACCCGCGACGATGGCGCCGAGTTCGTATACGGCCAGCGACCAGCCGACGAACTGCACGCCGGCAATATCGCCGACCATCGCCGGCATGACCGTCGCGATCATCGTCTCATTGGTGGCATGGAGCAGGATGCCGAGGCTGATGAAGCAGAAGCGTGCCAAGTCGCCATTTGCCCACAGCGCGGGCCAATCTATCTTGTCGCCACCTGCCTTGTTGCCGCTTGCTGCCGTCACGTCGATCTCCTGCTTGCGATCCGCAGCCTCATCCGCATTGCGAATGGGCGCCAGGTCCAGTTCGGCAGGGCTTGTAGAACCTCAAGCGCGGTTGAGCTCAAGAGGCTTTTTCGCTTGTCGTGGAAGGAAGGCTCCACCGGCCCTGGTGGTCAGTCAGTTCGCTGTGCTGCGCAGCTGGAACTGGCTGACGCCGATGGCGATGTTGAGACCGGTCTGGGTCTGGACGCTGAGCGGCTGCAGAGTGAAGGCGTTGCCGGTGCCGCCGACCAGGAGATTGGCGCCGGCGCCGACCGCGGCGGTCACTTCGGCGCTGGCGCCGACATAGTCGCCGGCAAGCGCACCCGGGGCGTAGATGTTGTTCATCGGCGTCAGCACCAGCCAGCGCATCACGCTCTGGCTGGTCGTGCCGATGTCGAGACCATACTTGTTGACGGCGCCGAAATAGGCTTCCGGCGCGAAGGTCTTGTCGGCCGGCATGAAGGTGCAGCTCAGATCCTTGCTTGAGCCGAAGACGAAGCCGCTGCCGCCGCCGATGGCGCAATCCAAGACGCCGAGCTCAACGCCGCCGGTCTCCGCTCGGGCCTGCCCGGCCAGTGCAACGATCGCCATCGCGGCTGCGGCGATGATCCTCGACATATGTCCCCCCTCTTCTTTTTGACGCAATTCCGGACGGAAAACCGTGTCTCACTTTTCCTGGAATTGCTCAAAAGCATGCGGCCCGGAACGGCTACAATGTCCTGTTCCGGGCCGCGCGTATAGGCGGATGTCGTT
>NZ_RZSA01001419.1:0-1183 GCF_003998075.1 Mesorhizobium sp. M2A.F.Ca.ET.037.01.1.1
GTGCGGCCCGACGCCCTTGCTTATGTTCCGGCGTCCCCCTATCAATTCGCCGGGATTGGGGACCGGTCATGAGCAACAGCGATCGTACTGTGCCGCAAGGCTGGATGGCGACAGGCACGCCAGACCGGCAGACCGCGACACCCGACTGGCTCGTCGTGGGATGCGCCGACAATCCAGGGCGTCGCGCTCAAGGAAATCCGGCCTGTCGCGACTTCGACCGGCTACCTCACTGAAGTCTTTCGCGAGGAATGGGATCTGGACGGGCTTCCAGTCGGACAGGTGTTTCAACGCACGCTTTATCCCGGCGCGGTGACGGGGTGGCATGCCCATGGCGTCACAACCGACCGGCTTTTTTGCTCGGTGGGCAGCGTTCGCATCTCACTGTTCGACGGTCGCAAGGCCTCGCCGACATTCGGCGCGGTCTGGCACAAGATCGTCGGCGCGGTCAGGCCTGCCATCGTCGTCATTCCGCCCGGCGTCTGGCACGGAGTCGTCGCGCTCGGACCGGACATTGCTTTGGTGCTCAATCTGGTCGACAAGGCCTACGCCTATGACGCGCCCGATCACTGGCGGCTACCGCCCGATACCGAACAGATCCCCTACAAGCTGGCATAGCGTGGAACAGGCCGGCCAGCGCCCGCCGACAGGGCGGATCGAACCGCTTGTCTCGGTCATCATCGCGACGCACAACCGCCCCGCGGTACTGCGCCAGACGCTGAAGAGCCTCATGGGCCAGACCCTGCGGGACTGGGAAGCCATCGTCGTCGGCGACGCGTGCCGGCCGGACACCGCGACAACGGTCGCCGCTTTCGGCGACGGCCGCATATCCTATATCGATCTTCCGGTGAATTTCGGCGAACAGTCGGGGCCCAACAATATCGGCTTTGCCAGAGCACGCGGCCGTTTTGTTGCGATCTTGAATCATGACGACCTCTGGTTTCCCGACCATCTGGCATCCGTGAGCGGCTGGATCGACGCCACCGCTGCCGATGTAGTGATCGCCCGCGGCGCGGTCATCGAGTCGGCCGCGAGCAAGGGTTCCAGGCATATGATCCTCGGGATGGGGCGGGACGGCTTCTATGACCCAGTCACCACGGTCGGATTTGGCTCCGCGCAAATGATCCGGCGCACGTCGCTGCCAAGGCTTGGACCATGGCGCCCGGCCAGCCAGTGCGTTTGCGAG
>NZ_RZSA01000141.1:0-9680 GCF_003998075.1 Mesorhizobium sp. M2A.F.Ca.ET.037.01.1.1
GCATGTGCCAGTTCTCCTGGAAGCGCAGGCTGCGTTCGCTCCACAAGCGGTCGCCGAGCCGCGCGGTGTCGTAGATGCGTGTCACCAGAAGTGCTGCGAGCACGCGTTCCACAACGGCCACCGTCGGCTCCCCGGTCAGGAATTCCTCGATCAGGTCGGCCACGCGGTCGACGTCGCCGGTCCAGATCGGGTGGTCGCGCCCCGAAATCTCGACCAGGCGGGCGCCTGGGATCTTTCTGGCCAGGAAGCGGCTGGCGTCGGGATCGACTCGGGCGTCGTTGCGGCGATGGATCAGGTAAGTAGGCACGCTGATCGTCCCGAGCATGTCGCGCACGTCTATGCCGGCATTCATGCGGGCAAGCGCCGTAGCGGCCGTCGGGCTGGCCGACAGCCGCTCGAACCGGCCCCACCACTGAGTGAAGTGGGTATCGTCGACCCGGCCCGGCGCGAAATTGGGCAAGGTCGCGCCGGTGCCCCAGGATGTTTCCGCCGTCTCGATGAATGCTTCCAGCCGTTCCGGCGGCATCACCCATTTGTGGAAATGCGCATAGCCGCCGTAGAGCACCAGCGCCCGCGTCCGCTCCGGATAGGTGGCGGCGAACAGCATCGCCATCGGCGCGCCTTCCGAGGCGCCGAGGATAGCGGCACGGCCGCTGCCTGTGGCGTCCATCACCGCTCGGACATCGTCCATGCGCGTCTCGAGGCTGGGCAGGTGGCGGGTGTCGACGCGGTCGGATAGCCCGGTGCCGCGCTTGTCGAACAGGATCAGCCGCGAGAAGGCGGAGAGCCGTTTCAAGAGGCGGCTGTAGCCCTCGTCTTCCCAATGCAGGTCGAGATTGGAGATGAAGCCCGGTACGAAGACGAGATCGAAAGAGCCCTGGCCGATCACCTGATAGGCGATCCGCACATCCCCGCTACGGGCGTATCTGGTCTCGATCGGCCTCACGCGAACTACCCCGCCCGGCCAGACGACTTTCTGCCGCCAACCATAGCAGAGCCGTGCCGATAGCGGCACCTTAAACTTTAGCGGAAAGGAATATAACGCCGTCCGGTCGCTACATCATTCCTGCGAAGCGGCGATATCGGCCGGAAAGGCTGTGACCCCAAGCTTCCTGTCGGCCTCCGCAGGGGAGATCGGCCGCTTGATCTTGTCCGAGGCCGCGATCACCAACGCGTCGAAATCCTCAGCGTCGCCGTCGAGCAGCTCGAAGAGCTGCCGCCGCATCCGGGGTTCCCAGAATTTGTTGATGTGCTCCGCCAGCCCGGCAATGCCTTCCTCGCGCGGCTTCGAGTGGAAGAAGGTGGCGATCTGGTTGGCCATGCGCACCAGCTTTTCCCTGGTGCTGGCGATGTGGTCTTCGTCATGCGACATGCTTGGCAACTCCGGAAGCCACCCGTTCGGGGTGGGTGAAAATATCGAAATCGTCGCCGCGCACCAGCGCCACCAGCGTCATGCCGGCGGCATCCGCCGTGCGGATGGCAAGCGCCGTCGGCGCCGAAACCGCCATGATGATCGAAGCGCCGATGGCAGCCGTCTTCTGCACCATCTCGACCGAGACGCGCGAGGTCACCACGACCGCGCCGCTTGCGCCATCGATGCCTGCCTTGGCCAGCGCGCCGGCGAGCTTGTCCAGCGCATTGTGCCGCCCGACATCCTCGCGCGCCATCACGACGCCCTTGCCGGGCACGTAGAAGCCGGCCGCATGCACCGCGCCGGTCTCGGCATGCAGCGGCTGAACCTTCGACAGCAACTGGACGGCGCTGGTGATGTCTTCTGCTTGAAGCGTAAGTTTTGACGCACCAACTGCCTCGACCGAGCGCATCGCCTCCTCGATGGACTCAATGCCACACAAGCCGCAGCCGACCGGTCCGGCCAGCCGGCGCCGCCGCGCCTGGAAGCGCGTGTTGGCCTGGTCCTTCAGCCTGATCTGGATGTCGATGCCGGCGCCGAGATCCTCGACCTCGATCGCCTCGATCTCTTTCTGATCGGCGATGATGCCCTCGGTCAGCGAGAAGCCGAGCGCGAAATCCTCGAAATCGGCTGGGCTTGCCATCATCACCGCATGCGTGGTGCCGGCAAAGGAGAACGCCACCGGCGTCTCTTCCGGCACCATGCGGTTCGCGGCCGCGGTGCCGCCGGCGCGATGCGCGAGCCGCGTAATTTGCGTCGTCGCTTTGCGGCGCGCGCCCAAGGACTACTCCGCTGCCGCCAGCGGGGCGATACGCCGGCTCTGCTTGGCCTGCTCGTTATAGTCCTTCTGCCAGTCGGTCGGGCCGTTGGACGGCGCCACCTGCACGGCGGTGACCTTGTATTCCGGACAGTTGGTCGCCCAGTCCGAGAAGTCGGTGGTGATCACGTTGGCCTGCGTGTCCGTATGGTGGAAGGTCGTGTAGACGACACCGGGCGAGACGCGGTCGGTGATCAGAGCGCGAAGCGTGGTTTCGCCGGAGCGGCTCGCCAGCCGCACCCAGTCGCCTTCGCGCACGCCGCGAACCTCGGCGTCATGCGGATGGATCTCCAGCCGGTCCTCGGCATGCCAAGCAACGTTCTCCGTGCGCCTGGTCTGCGCGCCGACATTGTACTGCGACAGGATGCGGCCGGTGGTGAGCAGCAGCGGATAGCGCGGGCCTGTCCGCTCGTCCGTCGCCACATATTCGGTGCGGATGAACTTGCCCTTGCCGCGCACGAAGCCGTCGACATGCATGATCGGCGTGCCGAGCGGCGCCTTCTCGTTGCAGGGCCACTGCACCGAGCCGACACGGTCAAGCAGCTCGAACGAGACGCCGGCGAAGCTCGGCGTCGTCTTGGCGATCTCGTCCATGATCTCAGACGGATGGGTATAGTTCCAGTCGAGCCCGATGGCGCGGGCAAGCTCCTGCGTCGCCTCCCAGTCGGCGTAGCGCGCCTTCGGCTCGATGACCTTGCGCACCATGTTGATGCGGCGCTCGGCATTGGTGAAGGTGCCGTCCTTCTCGAGGAAGGTCGAACCCGGCAGGAAGACATGCGCGTAGTTGGCCGTCTCGTTGAGGAAGAGGTCGTGCACCACGACGCATTCCATAGCGGCGAGACCGCCGGCGACATGCTTGGTGTCGGGATCGGACTGCAGGATGTCCTCGCCCTGGATGTAGATGCCCTTGAACGAGCCGTCGACGGCGGCGTCCAGCATGTTGGGGATACGCAGGCCGGGCTCGTCGTCCAGCTTCACACCCCACAGGCTCTCATAGATGTCGCGCACCGCTTCGCCCGAGATGTGGCGGTAGCCCGGCAGCTCATGCGGGAAGGAACCCATGTCGCAGGAGCCCTGCACATTGTTCTGGCCGCGCAGCGGATTCACGCCGACGCCCGGACGGCCGATATTGCCGGTTGCCATGGCGAGGTTGGCGATCGCCATCACCGTGGTCGAGCCCTGGCTGTGTTCGGTGACGCCGAGGCCGTAATAGATCGCGCCATTGCCCCCCTTGGCGTAAAGGCGCGCGGCACCCCGGATGGCTTCAGGGTCGACGCCGGACAGCTTGCCGACCGTCTCCGGGCTGTTCTCCGGCAGGGCGACGAAGGACGCCCAGTCCTGAAACTCGGCCCAGTCGCAGCGCTCGCGCACGAAGGCTTCGTTGTAGAGGCCCTCGGTGACTATGACATGCGCCAGCGCCGTCAGCACCGCCACATTGGTGCCGGGCTTCAGCGGCAGGTGATAGTCGGCCTCGATATGCGCCGATTTCACCATCTCGGTGCGGCGCGGATCGAGCACGATCAGCTTGGCGCCCTGGCGAAGCCGCTTCTTCAGCCGCGAGGCGAACACCGGATGGGCGGACGCCGGATTGGCGCCGATGATGACGGCGACGTCGGTGAACTCGACCGAATCGAAATCCTGCGTACCGGCCGAGGTGCCATAGGTCTGGCCGAGCCCGTAGCCGGTCGGCGAATGGCAGACGCGCGCGCAGGTGTCGACATTGTTGTTGCGGAAGCCCTGCCGCACCAGCTTCTGGACGAGATAGGTCTCCTCGTTGGTGCAGCGCGAGGAGGTGATGCCGCCGATCGCGGTGCGTCCATACTGATACTGGATGCGGCGGAATTCCTTCGCCGTGTGGGCGATCGCCTCTTCCCAGCTCACTTCGCGCCACGGATCGGTGATCTTCTCGCGGATCATCGGCGACAGGATGCGGTCCTTGTGCGTGGCGTAGCCATAGGCAAACCGGCCTTTCACGCAGGAATGGCCGTGGTTCGCCTTGCCGTCCTTGTAGGGCATCATGCGGATGACCTCGTCATCCTTCACTTCGGCCTTGAACGAGCAGCCGACGCCGCAATAGGCACAGGTGGTGACAGCCGAGCGCTCCGGCATGCCTTTTTCCAGCACCGTCTTCTCGCGCAGCGCATCGGTCGGGCAGGCCTGCACGCAGGCGCCGCAGGAGACGCATTCCGAAGCGATGAAATCCTCATGCATGCCGGCGACCATGCGCGATTCGAAGCCGCGGCCCTCGATGGTCAGCGCGAAGGTGCCCTGCACCTCTTCGCAGGCGCGCACGCAGCGCGAGCAGACGATGCACTGCGCCGGGTCATAGGTGAAATAGGGGTTGGATTCGTCACGCGCGATATAGTCCACCGCCAGCGAGCCATGGCCGGGCGCCACGCCGCCTTCTTCCTTGACGTGGTTGCGGCCTTCGACGCCGTAACGGTTCTCGGCGAGGCCGACCGACTTCGCCACCGCGTCGAACTCGCTGGCGCCGGTTCCGGCCTTCTCGTTCCAGCCCATCGGATGGTCGGAGACATAGAGTTCCATGACGCCGCGGCGGATGGCGTCGAGCCGGTCCGACTGCGTGCGCACCACCATGCCTTCGCCGACCGGCGTCGTGCAGGAGGCGGGCGTGCCGCCGCGGCCCTCGATCTCGACCAGGCAGACGCGGCAGGAGCCGAAGGAATCCAGCATGTCGGTGGCGCAAAGCTTCGGGATCTCGACCCCGCCTTCCATCGCCGCGCGCATGATCGAGGTGCCTTCCGGCACGGTGATGCTTTGCCCGTCGACGGTCAGGGTGACCTGCTTCGTCGCTTTCGACTCCGGCGTTCCGTAGTCGATCTCCTGGATGAGTGTCGGGAAGTCGGCCTTGATGTTCATCTGCCAGCTCCTATTCAGCCGCCACGCGCGCCGGCGCGGGCTTGAAATCCTCAGGGAAATGCGTGATAGAGCTCATCACCGGATAGGGCGTGAAGCCGCCCAGCGCGCAGAGCGATCCGAACTTCATCGTGTTGCAGAGGTCGGTGACCAGAGCGAGGTTCTTCTCCGCTTCGATGCCAGCCGCGACCTTGTCCAGAACCTCCACGCCGCGCGTCGAGCCGATGCGGCAGGGCGTGCACTTCCCGCAGCTTTCCACGGCGCAGAACTCCATGGCGAAGCGCGCCTGCTTCAGCATGTCGGCGGTGTCGTCGAAAACGGTGATGCCGGCATGGCCGATCAGGCCGTCGCGCTTGGCGAATTCCTCATAGTCGAACGGCGTGTCGAACAAAGTGCGCGGGAAATAGGCGCCGAGCGGTCCGCCGACCTGCACCGCCTTCACGGGACGCCCGGAAGCCGTGCCGCCGCCGATCTCGTCGACGATTTCGCCGAGCGTCAGGCCGAAGGCCGTCTCGAACAGGCCACCATGCTTGACGTTGCCGGCGATCTGGATCGGGATCGTGCCGCGCGAGCGGCCCATGCCGAAATCCTTGTAGAAGGCGGCGCCCTTGTCCATGATTACAGGCACCGAGGCCAGGCTGATCACGTTGTTGATCACCGTCGGCTTGCTGAACAAGCCTTGGATGGCCGGCAGCGGCGGCTTGGCGCGCACCACCCCGCGTTTGCCCTCCAGGCTGTTCAAGAGCGAGGTTTCCTCGCCGCAGACATAGGCGCCGGCGCCGACGCGGATCTCCATGTCGAAGGCGTTGGGCGAGCCCAGCACGTTGAGGCCCAGCACGCCGGCCTTGCGGGCGATCGCGACGGCCTTGTTCATCGTCGCCACCGCATGCGGATATTCCGAGCGGATATAAACGAAACCCTTGGTCGCGCCGGTGGCGATGCCGGCGATCGCCATGCCTTCGATCAGCACGAAGGGATCGCCTTCCATGATCATGCGGTCGGCGAAGTTGGCGCTGTCGCCTTCGTCGGCGTTGCAGACGATGTATTTCTGCGCGCCAGCCGTATCCAGCACCGTCTTCCACTTGATGCCGGTCGGGAAGCCGGCGCCGCCGCGGCCGCGCAGGCCCGACTCGGTAACCTGCTTGACGACGTCGGCCGGCGCCATGGCGACGGCGTTCTGCAGGCCGCGCAAGCCGCCTAGCGACTTGTAGGCATCGAGCGACAGCGGATCGTTGATGCCGCAGCGCGCGAAGGTCAGCCGCGTCTGCTTGGCGAAGAAGGGGATCTTGTCGGGCGCGCCTAGCCAGCGCTTGTGGTGGCCGCCGGTGAGGAAGCCGCTGTCGAACAGGCTCTTGACGTCGGACGGCTTGACCGGCCCGTATGCGACGCGACCCTTGTCGGTCGCCACTTCGACCATTGGCTCGAGGAAATAGGCGCCGCGCGAGCCGTTGCGCACGATCTTGGCCTCGACGCCGCGCTCCTTGAGCTCCTTCTCGATCGCCCTGGCGACCTTCTCGGCACCGAGCGCCAGCGCGCCGGAATCTGCGGGGATATAGATGCGCGGGATCATGAACGCACCTCCGCGACGATCTCTTCGATCTTCTCGTCATCGAGCCGGCCGATGACTTCGCCGTCGAGCATCGCCGACGGCGAGCAGGCGCAAAGCCCGAGGCAGTAGACCGGCTCCAGTGTAACCGATCCGTCGCGCGTGGTCTCGTGGAAATCGATGCCGAGCAGCTGCTTGACCTTGGCCGCGACCGCATCCGACCCCATCGACTGGCAGGCTTCCGCCTGGCAGAGCTTGAGCACATGCCGTCCGGCGGGCTTGGCGCGGAAATCGTGATAGAAGCTCACCACGCCATGCACTTCGGCGCGGGAAAGGTTCAGCCCGTCGGCGATCACCGGCAGCGCGTCCTTCGGAACGTATCCGAACTCTTCCTGTATGCTGTGCAGGATCGGCAGCAGCGGGCCCTCGAGGCCCTTCATCTCATCAATGATCGCCGCCGTGCGCGACGCGATCTCGGTACTTGCGGCCTGCATGGTCACGCAGCGCCCTCCCTGGTCGTGGCGGCCAATGTATGTCACCCCAGGATATAGAGCGTTTTCGGGGCAACGACATGCATAGGGCGCAATATCGCTAAGTCCTTACGAAATCAGAGGAAACCTCCGAAATCAATAAAGCGCTCCCGTCGATCGATAGAAATTTCCTATCGAACAGCGGTGGCCCGCATTCTCTAACCTAGCGATGACGGCGGAAATCGTCTGCCAGCGCCATCGCCTCGTCCAGCAGCGCCTGCACCAGAGGCGTGTGCGGCTCGCGGGGTGCTGCCACCAGACCGACCGTGTGACTGGCGTCCGGCTCGACGATCGGAATGGCCCGGATCGGCTCCGAAAAGCCGAACGTTTCCGCGAGGTTGAGCGGCATGATCGACGACCATTTGCCTGTACGGATATGCGAGAACAGCACGATCATCGAGTTGGATTCCAGCGTCGGCCGGACCTGCACGCCGGCCTCCGCCAGATGCTGGTCGATGATGCGGCGGTTCTGCATGTCAGGCGTCAGCAGGCAGAGCGGCAGCTGGCTGATCTCGGCCCACGTCACTTTGTCGCGATCGGAATAGGGGTTCCCGACCGCGGTGATCAACTGGTAGCGCTCGTCATAGAGCGGCACGCTGATGACGCGCCCGAGCGGCTCGTTGTCGAGATAGGTGATGCCGGCATCGACGTCGAAATTGCCGAGCAGCGACAGCACCTCGATCGAGGTCCGCGACAGGATGGAGAAGGTTACGCCCGGATGCTTTTCGCGAAACGGCGTCGTCAGCCGTGCCACCATTGCCAGCGCCGTCGGAACGGCGGCGATGCGGATACGGCCGGCAAGGCCGTGGCGCGCCGCCCGCATCTCCTCGCGCATCGTCCTTGTGTCGCCGACGATGCGTCGCGCCCAGCCCAGCACCTGCCTGCCTTCCGGCGTCAGGCCCTGGAAGCGCGAGCCGCGCAGCACCAGCATGACGCCGAGCTGCTCCTCGAGCTGCTTGATGCCGGCCGACAGCGTCGGCTGGGTGACGCCGCACACCTCCGCCGCCCGGCCGAAATGCTCCTCCTTGGCCAGCGCCAGGAAGAACTCCAGTTTGTCGATCATGCCATCCGATCCAACGCGGTTTAGCTCAAGGTCGGGGAAATCGCATCGCTCCGCAAGACGCACGCACAATCGGACGTCGTCCACATTTTTGAGCCGGCTATCTGTTTTCCCGCGCCGCACATGTGCGCTATGTGGGGGGTGGGCGGATTGAGGAGGACGACATGCTGGCCTGGTTTCGCAAGCTGTTGCCGCGCGAGGATCGCTTCTTCGATCTGTTCGAGCGGCATTCGCGCACTGTGGTCGGCGGCGCCGAAGCCCTTCAGCATCTTCTCAACGGCGAGGACATCGACGGCTGGTGCCAGACGATCGTCGATCTCGAAAACGAGGCCGACGGCATCACCGCCGAGGTCCTGCTTGCGGTCAGGCGCTCCTTCATCACCCCTTTCGATCGCGGCGACATCAAGGATCTGATCCAGTCGATGGATGACGCCATCGACATGATGCACAAGACCGTCAAGACGGTGAAGCTGTTCGAGGTGAGGGAGTTCGACCCGCTGATGCGGGAAATGGGCGGCGTCATCGTCCAGGCAGCCCGGCTGGTCGCGGAGGCGATCCCGCTGCTCGGCAAGGTCGGCGCCAACGCAGCGCGCCTCAACGCCATCGCCGAGGAGGTCATGCGCGTCGAAGGCCGCGCCGACGACCTGCACGAGCAGGGCCTCAAGGATCTGTTCAGGCATCACGGCCGCAGCGACCCGATGGCTTACCTGATCGGCTCGGAGATCTACGGCCAACTGGAAAAGGTGGTCGACCGCTTCGAGGACGTCGCCAACGAGATCAGCGGCATCGTGATCGAGAACGTTTAGGCGATGGAGGCCACGATCGCTTTTCCGCTGCTGATCGGCCTCGTCGCCGTGGCCCTGTTCTTCGATTTCCTGAACGGCCTGCACGACGCCGCCAATTCGATCGCCACCATCGTTTCCACCCGGGTGCTCAGGCCGCATTACGCAGTGTTCTGGGCGGCTTTCTTCAATTTCATCGCCTTCCTGTTCTTCGGCCTGCATGTGGCCGAGACGGTCGGGAAAGGCATTGTCGACGCCAGCATCGTCACGCCGGCGGTGATCTTCTCGGCACTTGTCGGCGCCATCGTCTGGAACATCGTCACCTGGGTCGCCGGCATTCCGTCGAGCAGTTCGCACGCGCTGATCGGCGGGCTGGTCGGCGCCGGCGTCGCCAAGGCCGGGACCGGCGCCATCGTCTGGTCCGGGCTCGGCAAGACGGTCGCGGCGATCGTGCTCTCGCCGGCGACCGGATTCGTGCTGGCGCTCGTCCTGGTTCTCGTCGTCTCCTGGCTGTTCGTGCGCCAGACGCCGTTTGCCGTCGACAACACGTTCCGCGTGCTGCAGTTCTTTTCCGCCTCGCTTTATTCGCTGGGGCATGGCGGCAACGACGCGCAAAAGACCATGGGCATCATCGCCGTGCTGCTCTATTCGCAAGGT
>NZ_RZSA01001420.1:0-1183 GCF_003998075.1 Mesorhizobium sp. M2A.F.Ca.ET.037.01.1.1
GACGCCGATGAGGTGAAGGTCGCGACAGCCGACGGGCGCGAGTTCACCTCCAAGGTTATGCTCAGGGACGAGACGCTCGATCTCGCCGTGCTCAAGATTTCGGCCGACAAGCCGTTCCCAGTGATCGCCATCGGCGATTCCGACGCGCTGGAGGTCGGCGACCTGGTACTCGCCATCGGCAACCCGTTCGGCGTCGGCCAGACCACCACCAGCGGCATTGTCTCGGCGCTTGCCCGCAGCCATATCGGCGTTTCGGATTCGGGTTATTTCATCCAGACCGATGCGGCCATCAATCCCGGCAATTCCGGCGGCGCGCTGATCAACATGGGCGGCCAGCTGGTCGGCATCAACACGGCCATCTACAGCCGCAGCGGCGGCTCGATCGGCATCGGCTTCGCCATTCCCTCGAATATGGTGCGCGCCTTTGCCGACGCCGCCAAGGCCGGGCTCGACTTCTTCGAGCGGCCCTATATCGGCGCTGAATTCGAACTGGTGACGCCGCAGATCGCCGAATCGCTCGGCATGGAGAAGCCGACCGGCGCATTGGTTTCATCGGTCGAGGGCTCCGGCCCCGCCGGCAAGGCCGGCCTGAAGCCGGGCGACGTCATCCTGTCGCTCAACAACACGCCGGTCGAAAGCATCGAGGCGCTCGACTATCGCATGGCGACGCTGTCGATCGGCACCAAGGCGACCTTCGTCGTGCTGAGCAAGGGCCAGCAGGCGACGCTGGAAATCCCGCTGGAGCGCGCGCCGGAAGGCGCCAAGCCCAGCGAGGTCACCTTGCGCGGCCGCAGTCCCTTCGCCGGCGCCAAGGTCGCGGAGCTGTCGCCCAGGCTTGCCCAGCGGCTTGGCCTTCGCACCGATCTCAAGGGCGTCACCGTCATCGATATCAGCCGCGATTCGCCAGCCGCCGATTTCGGCTTCCAGCCGGGCGATATCGTGCGCGAGGTCAACGGCACCAGCATCGATACCGCGGCGACGCTGGCGCAAATTGCCCAGCAGGACACGCGCTGGTGGCGCTTTACCGTCGAGCGCGGCGGGCAGATACTGCGCCAGGTGTTGCGTTATTGAGGCGGTCTGCCCATTTAGAGCATGATCCCGAACTGACGGTCCGCTTGGCAGAAAGCGGGAACCGGTGTTCGGACAAGATTATGCTCTCAAAGGAGCGGGATCGCGTTTCAAC
>NZ_RZSA01001421.1:0-1180 GCF_003998075.1 Mesorhizobium sp. M2A.F.Ca.ET.037.01.1.1
CCGGGAAGCATCACCACCGTGTCGGCGCCGGCCGGCGCCGACACGGTGGTGATGCTTCCCGGCGCCGCCAGTCCGAGGATCTTGGCCAGCGGCTTTTCCGTGTAGAAGGCGAGCTTGCGCTTGCCGGCCTTGGTGACGTTGATGCCGTCGTCGGAGCGCAGGCGCACCGGCTGGCCGTTGATGTCGGGGCCGGAGGTGACGAAAGCGCCGTTCTCATCGACGAAGCCGTCCCAGACATCGACGAACTCGCCGCCATTGCTTTGGGCGACCGAGTGATAGATGTCGTTGAAGGCGAGCATGTCGGAATTCATCTTCGACACACCGAAAGCCGGCATGCCGACCCACAGGAATGGCACCTTGGTCTCCTGAAGAGCCTTGCCCAGCGCATCGGTGCGGCGCTCATATTCCTTGGTCCAGTTCTCCGAGCGCGGCTGCTCGCGCACTTCGCCGACCTTCATCTGCTGCCGGTCGTTGGAGCCCAGCATGACGATCACGACCGCCGGTTTCTCGGTCTCGATCAGCGATTTTATCTGGGCCGGCCAATTGTAGACGTCGTCGCGAACGAAGCCGGAGGAACCGTTGGAGCGGGCGACGATCCTGACGGCGGGATTGTCGGCAAAGGCCGTGTCCAGCCCCTCCGCAAGCCCGCTCGCCAGAAAATCGCCGACCACCAGGACGACGCGAGCATCGTTGGTCTTCTCGACGATCGGCGTTTCGGGCTCCGCCGGCGGGCGTGGCTTGGATTTCTTCTTGGGTTTCGGCCTTGGCTGGACTTCGACGGGCGGCTCGATGCGTTCGCTGCGGCGGGGAAACAGAAGGTCGCGCAGCGACCAGCCGCGGCTTTCCTCCTGCGCGAACGCAGGGGCGTGGAACACGCCGGCGGCGGTGACGACAAGCACGGCAAGGGCGAGAATCAGGATCGGCGCCCGGCGAATACCCTGCCTGATACGCGCGACCGAAACCAAACACCTCTCCATCCCTTGGCGCATGACCAGGCAAACGCGGGAAAGTCATGCGCAAGCCGAAGCGCTACCGCATCCTTGCCGTCTTTGAAAGGATGCCTGGCGCCCTAAAGTGCGTCGCGCTGAAATGGATTCAGTCGACGCGCTTTAAGTCTTTGTTTTGATGCATGTCGTTCCCCCAAAACCGCTGCGCACTTTTGGGCGACATGCATTAGAGC
>NZ_RZSA01001422.1:0-1176 GCF_003998075.1 Mesorhizobium sp. M2A.F.Ca.ET.037.01.1.1
GTGCGCGGGTCTTCCTCGGGGTCCACAACGTATTTGACGTTTTGCTTCAGGCGCCGGCCTCACACCCCTACCTCGCGAAAAAGGGCCTGCCGCCCTTCCCTGGCCTTCGGCGCCTGAAGCAAAACGTCAAATACGTTGTGGACCCCGAGGAAGACCCGCGCACCGCCCGCGCCGGTTCCCTTGTCGTCCCGCTGTATACGCCTGGCGCCGAGCTTATCAGCGTCCAGCTTATCGGCGATGACGGCACGAAACGCTTTCTCAAGGGCACCGCGAAAGAGGGCAATTACCATCCGATCGGCAAACGGCCCGAAGATCCTGGCGCCGAGTTCCCTATTGCTATCGCCGAAGGCTACAGCACCGCCGCCCGTGTCCACCAAGCAACCGGCTACCTCACAATTACGGCGTTCGACGCCGGCAACCTGGGCCCCGTTTCCAAGGCGATACGGGCGAAGTACCCGAAGGCCCGCATTCTGTTCGCGGCTGACAACGACCGCCTTGTGAAGATGCCGGACGGCAGGATGAACCCCGGCCGCACCAAGGCGGAAGACGCGGCGGAAGCCGTGGGCGGCCTCGTCGCCTTGCCGGTGTTTGACGACGCCGAAATCGAGTTTACCGACTTCGATGACCTCGCGCGCAAAAGTGGCCTCGACGCGGTCCGCGATGTCATCGACGCCGTGCTCAACCCGAAGCCGGAAGCGGATGATAACAACCCGCCGTTGCCCCAAGATGCCAGCGAATATTACCAGGGCGGCGAAGGCCCGGCCGAGCACTTTGACGAAGTGCCACGGGGGCGCCAGCCCGAGGCCGAGCACCCGCTTGCCAACTTCGGCGAACCTCATTTCCGGTGCCTTGGCGTTGACGAAACGACTCTGTTCTTTCAGCCCGCCAATGTGGCGCAAGTCATCGCCCTCAACGCCTCGCAAATGTCTGCCTCAAACATGATGCGGCTTGCCAAGCTGCAATGGTGGGGAATCCGAATTCCCCGGCTCGAAAGAGGGCGTGGACTGGAAAGCCGCGATCAACGCTTGCATGCAAGCTTGCATGTACCGACGCAAGTTCGTGCCTCACAATTCCGTGCGCGGCCGAGGCGCTTGGTTTGAAGGCGAAACCGCCGTCTACCATGCCGGCGACCGGCTTATCGTGGACGGGAAAGAGTCGCTGTTTCACGATCACCGG
>NZ_RZSA01001423.1:0-1172 GCF_003998075.1 Mesorhizobium sp. M2A.F.Ca.ET.037.01.1.1
GGGTGAACCGCGCGGTCTGCGCCCTGCTCCGCAGCAAGCGCCGACTCGTGCCGCCGAGCCGCCGCTGCGCCGCCCGCCGGCCCCGCAACCTCAGCCGCAGCCGCAACCGGCGGCTCGCGCCCCTCAGGCGCCGCTCGCCGAGACCACGCTGCGCGGCACGCTTGACCTGGAACGTCCCGCCGAGGCGCCGCGCCGTGAGAACGGCAAGACGCAGCAGGGCGGCTGGGTGCGCGATCTCCTGACCAACGCCTCGCGCGAGGAAGAGCTGAGGCCGGCGGCGCCGGCGGAAGCGCCGCGCGCGGCGCCTGCCCAGCGCTCGCCGCTGCATGTCATGGAGTCGCTCAACTCGCTCTCCGTCGACATCGCACGGGCCATCGACCACGACGCCTCGATCGAGCTCTGGAACCGCTATCGGCGCGGCGAGCGCGACGTCTTCACCCGTCGCCTCTACACGCTCAAGGGCCAGCAGACCTTTGACGAGATCCGCCGCAAGTATCAGGCCGAGGCGGAATTCCGCGCCGCGGTCGACCGTTACTGCGAGGATTTCGAGAAGCTGCTCAAGGATGTCTCGCGCAACGACCGCGACAACATCATGGCGCAGACCTATCTGACCTCCGACACTGGCAAGGTCTACACCATGCTGGCCCACGCCAGCGGCCGGTTGCACTGAGCCGGGCAGCTCCAGGAATCAAAAGGCGGGCCGAAAGCCCGCCTTTTTCGTCTCTGCAAAGTTCAGAACCCGCCGTCGGGATCCAAGTCGCGAATTGAATTAGCGATGGGCAATCCAAGACCACGCTGATCGAGCCACAACACTTGCCGTCCATGTCTTTCGCGTTCTGACAAAAGATCAGCATGGGCCATTTGCATGGCAAGCAATAGCGCCTGCACCGCATCGATCCCACGCGCTCTGAACGTGCGCGAGCCTTCGGGCCATCCTATTTCGTACCAACATAGGAAATCTCCCCCGTCCTCTGGTTCGGGCGAAAAGAAACGGCAGGTCACCTCATCACCATCAACCGAAAACGTCCGTTGAATAAAACTTACGGTCATCACGGCTCCGAAAAAACGTGGCTTGCCTGGAGCCTCGCTCAAATCGTCGAATCGGCCCAGCGGACGATGTCAGTCGCCGCCTGGCCGAAGGCATTGTCCAGCGCGTGGACGTAAGCCGCCTT
>NZ_RZSA01001424.1:0-1167 GCF_003998075.1 Mesorhizobium sp. M2A.F.Ca.ET.037.01.1.1
ACGCTGCGGCGTCTGCCCGAGCCGCCAACGCATGTCTTCCTGCAGGCCGGCGATCGCGGCCGCGAAGCCGCCGACGCCGGCCTGCAGGAAGACATGCGTTGGCGGCTCGGGCAGACGCCGCAGCGTCTCGCGCACGATCACCGTATAGCCCTGCATGACCAGGCCGGGGACGCGCTCATAGCCGAGCCAGGAAGTGTTGGAGACGATCTTCCAGCCGCGCTCGGCGCCGACGCGCGCGACCTCGCGCACCGCATGGTCATAGCCGCCCTCGACCTCAACGATCTCGGCGCCGAAGCGGGCGATGGCCGCGACCCGCTCGCGGCTTACGCCGGCATGGACGAAGATCACCGACCGCGCGCCGACGAGGCTGGCGCCCTGCGCGACCGAGCGGCCATGGTTGCCGTCGGTGGCGCAGACGAAGATCATGCCGGAGGCGATCTGGCGCACCCGGGCGTCGTTTATCTCGCCGATGTCGACGTCTCGCCCGAGCCACTTGCCGGCCTCCTCCAGCACCAGCCGCATGACGGCATAGGCCCCGCCCAGCGCCTTGAAGGAGCCAAGGCCAAGACGCTGGCCCTCATCCTTGACATGAAGCGCGGCGATGCCGAGCTCGCCGGCCAATGCCGGCAAGGCATGCAGCGGTGTTTCGGCATCGCTTTGGCGCGCCTTGAGGTAACGCTCGGCCCGCTCTCCTCCCGCCCTGCCGAGCGACTCGGCATCGGCGGCAACCAACGGCTGGTTGTGTTCTGGGCGTTGGTTGAGAAGCAGCATGCTAGTCTTCCTGCGAGGCACTGAACTCTGTCCGCGGGCCTGATTCGGGCGCGATTCTGGACGCTTTCATTGGCTAAGTGATTGAAGTTTGTTTCGATTGGATGTCGCCGGATGTTCGTTTCGGAGGGCTCGACACCGCCAACTTGACTATTTTTGGGGGTATTTCGCTTCGGTTGCAGGGTGCGGGCGTGGAGGTGCCGGTGTGGAGCCGAAAGCCGACAATTCACCACGGCAAGCGCTTGCCATCGCGAAAGAAGCCGCCGGTCGGGCCGTCGTCGGGCAAGGTCGCGGCCCAGACGATGCCGGCAGCGCCTTGCGCCACCGGGCGTCCGCCCGGTCCGCCCATGTCGGTCGCGACCCAGCCTGGACAGATCGCATTGACGAGCACGCCCGAGC
>NZ_RZSA01001425.1:0-1166 GCF_003998075.1 Mesorhizobium sp. M2A.F.Ca.ET.037.01.1.1
GTTGAGGGCCATGAGGGGCATTTCTCGCGCTGCGTGCGCTTCAACGAGATCGACTGGGAGGCGCTGCCGCCCGGCGCCAAGAAGGTCAACGAAAAGGTCGAGCCCGGCGCGCCGGTGCTGAAGATCCAGGACCTCAAGAAATACTACAAGGTCGGCGGCAGCGAGGTGTTCGGCTCCAGCGAAGGCCGCGTCGTCAAGGCCAACGAGACGATCTCGTTCACCGCGCGCGAATCCGAGACGGTGGCGATCGTCGGCGAGTCCGGCTGCGGAAAGTCGACGCTGGCCAAGGTGTTGCTCGGCCTCGAGACCGCCAGCTCCGGCACGGTGACCTTGGCCAACAAGGAGATCCAGTCGACGGGCATCGAGAGCCGCGGCGTCGACACCGTCTCGTCGATCCAGATGGTGTTCCAGAACCCCTTCGACACGCTGAACCCCAGCCACACGGTCGGCTCACAGATCATCCGCACGCTGGAGAAGTTCAATGTCGGCAAGACGGTCGCCGAGCGACGCCAGCGCATGCTGGAGCTGCTCGACCTGGTGAAGCTGCCCAGGGCCTTCGAGACCCGCAAGCCGCGCCAGCTGTCGGGCGGCCAGAAGCAGCGCATCGGCGTCGCGCGCGCCTTTGCCGGCGACGCCAAGGTGGTGGTGGCCGACGAGCCGGTCTCGGCGCTGGACGTCTCGGTGCAGGCGGCGGTGACCGAACTTTTGATGGACATCCAGCGCAAGAACAAGACGACGATGCTGTTCATCAGCCACGATCTGTCGGTGGTGCGCTACATCGCCGACCGCGTCGTGGTCATGTATCTGGGCTACATCGTCGAGCAGGGCACGACCGACCAGATCTTCTCGCCGCCCTACCATCCCTATACCGAGGCGCTGCTGTCCGCGATCCCGATCGCCGACACCAGCGTCATCAAGAAGCACATCGTGCTCGAAGGCGACATCCCGTCGGCCATGAACCCGCCGACCGGCTGCCCGTTCCAGACGCGCTGCGGCTACAAGAAGCTGGTGCCGGACAATCTGTGCGAGACGAAGGTGCCGCCGGTGAAAAATCTCGGCGGCGGCCATACGAGCCTATGCTGGCTTTCGGACGACGTGCTCGCCAAGATGGAGCCGGTCATCAAGTTCGACAAGGAGCATGCCGCGCATGAAGGCGTGCCGGATGA
>NZ_RZSA01001426.1:0-1165 GCF_003998075.1 Mesorhizobium sp. M2A.F.Ca.ET.037.01.1.1
CTATCGCGCCTGGAACCCCTGTGCGCGACGTCGGCATCACCCCTCTGGCGCATGGCCACGCAACAGGTGGATTCTGCGCCCGAAGGAAGCGAAAGACAAGCCGCAGGCAAAACGCCCAGCCAGGGCGCTATACGCCTGCGAAGAAGCCTATCGCCGCAGTACCGCGCTCAGCACGTCGCGGATGCCGATCGCGCCGACGAAGCGCGAGCCTTCGTCGAACAGCGCCACCGGCGCCGTCTGCGAGCGGTGCATGGCGAGCATCACCGTTTTCAGCGGCGTGCCGGGATTGGCCCAGAACACCTGGGCGCCCTCTTCCGGCTGGCGCTCGACATCGGCGCAGGAGACCCACACCGCCGGCTTGCCGTCGCGCTCGGCCGCGGCCACCAGGCCATGCTCGTCGATCTTGAAGCGCGTCGTCTTGCGCCTGTCGAGCCACACCCAGCCATCCTCGCCCTGCTCCAGGTCGCGGCGGTCGCGCATCACGTTCCACGCCGTCAGCACCGACAACGGGTTCACATTGGCGATGAAGTCGCGGACATAGTCGTTGGCGGGCCTGAGCACGATGTCTTCCGGCGCGCCGGTCTGGACGATGCGGCCGCCTTCCATGATCGTGATGTGGCTGCCGATCTTCAGCGCCTCCTCGAGGTCATGGCTGACGAAGATGATGGTCTTCTTCAGTTCCGCCTGAAGCTGCAGCAATTCGTCCTGCAGCTTGGTGCGGATCAGCGGGTCGAGCGCCGAGAACGGCTCGTCCATCAGAAGGATCGGCGCCTCGGTGGCGAAGGCCCGCGCCAGGCCGACGCGCTGCTGCATGCCGCCCGAAAGTTCATGGGCGTATTTCTTCGACCACTGGTCGAGATGGACGAGCTGCAGCTGCTTCTGCACGCGCGCCTTGCGTTCGGCTTCCGGCACGCCGGCGAGCTCGAGGCCGAAGCCGACATTTTCCTCGACGGTGCGCCAGGGCAGCAGGCCGAACTGCTGGAACACCATGGCCACCTGCTTCTGCCGCAGCCGCCTCAAGGTCGCCTCGTCGCAGGTGACGACATCGACGATGCGGTCGCCGTCCTTGACCAGCACCTGGCCGCGCGACACCACGTTCAACCGGTTAACGGCCCTCAGCAGCGTAGACTTGCCGGAGCCGGACAGGCCCATCAGCACCGAGATC
>NZ_RZSA01001427.1:0-1163 GCF_003998075.1 Mesorhizobium sp. M2A.F.Ca.ET.037.01.1.1
GTGGTGGAGGAGGGCGCGGCGGAAGCGCTCTTCGCCAATCCGCAGCATGCCTACACCAAAATGCTGCTCGCGGCCGAGCCGACCGGCAGCAAGGCGGCGCCGCCGGCCAATTCGCCGGTGCTGCTCGAAGGCCGAAATGTCGAAGTCGTCTTCAAGATCGGCGGCGGCTTCCTCGGCGGCGAGCCGCTGATGCTGCGCGCGGTGGACAAGATCTCGGTCAGGCTGAAGCGCAACCAGACGATCGGCATCGTCGGCGAATCCGGTTCGGGCAAGTCGACGCTCGGCCGCGCGCTGCTCAGGCTCTTGCCCAGCGACGGCGTCATCCGCTTCGGCGACCGCGACATCTCAGGAGCCGATCGCCAGGCGATGCGGCCGCTCAGGCGCGAATTGCAGCTCGTCTTCCAGGACCCGTTCGGTTCGTTGTCGCCGCGCATGACCGTCGGCCAGGTGATCACCGAGGGCCTTCTGGTGCATGAGCCTTCGCTGACCGGCAAGCAGCGCGACCAGCGCGCCGTCGAGGCGTTGCGCGAGGTCGGCCTCGATCCCAACGCCCGCAACCGCTATCCGCACGAATTCTCCGGTGGCCAGCGCCAGCGCATCGCCATTGCCCGCGCCATGATCTTGAAGCCGAAAGTGGTGGTGCTGGACGAGCCGACCTCGGCGCTCGACCGCTCGGTGCAGAAGCAGATCGTGGAATTGCTGCGCAAGCTGCAAGCCGACCACGAGCTGTCCTACCTCTTCATCAGCCACGACCTCGCTGTGGTGCGCGCCATGGCCGACTACATCATCGTGATGAAGCAGGGAAAGATCGTCGAGGAAGGACCGACGCAGGAAATCTTCGACAACCCGCGCGAGGCCTACACGCAGACGCTGATGAACGCGGCGATCGATTCAACACGGTTCCGCATCAGCGCTTGAGGCGGGGCGAGCCCGACCGGGCGCCGGCTCACTGCGCGGAGGGGCACCTTTGCTTTCTGGCCGTGACGATCACCTGCTGCTGTTGCTGCAGCCGTTCGATCCGGACGGTTTCGCGATTGGCAACCACTGCCTTCACACGTTCGCCGCCGAGCAGCCAGTTCGGCACGCTGGTATTGGCGACCTTGCCGCGGGCGATTGCGGTACGCGAAATATCCGTGGCGGTGTCGCCCACCGCATTGTTGAGC
>NZ_RZSA01001428.1:0-1159 GCF_003998075.1 Mesorhizobium sp. M2A.F.Ca.ET.037.01.1.1
CCTCGAGATGGGCGAAGCTCTTGGTCTTCTCCCCGGCGGGCAATGTGATGACGGCGGACTGGATGCCGCCTTTCTCCAATCCCGCCTTCAGCGTGTCGAGATGCGCGGCGGCGACGTTCTCGTCGGTGACGATGGCCGCGCGGGTGCCAGGAAGCCGGCGCGCGACCTCCTCGCCGGAGCGCGCCAGCAATCCGGAACCGATAAGGATGTCATAGGCGCGGTCGCCAAGCCCGACCTCGACCTTTACCGGTTCGGCATGGCTCACGGCTGCCCCTCGTCATTTGTGGCGCCTGTAGCGCCCGTCGCGATCGCCTCGACGCCGAGATGGGCGCAGAGCGCCGCGACGACTTCGCCGGCGATGATCTCCTTGCGGTCGTCGCGCGTCGGCACGGTCAGGTCGGCGGCGGCATAGACCGGATAACGCTCGCCCATCAGCTTTTCCAGCACGGCGCGCGGATCGGGGTTCTTCAACAGCGGCCGGTTCTGCTTCTTGGAGACGCGCTCCATCAAGAGGTCCAGATCGGCCTTCAGCCAGACCGACACGCCATGCGCCGATATAGCCTCGCGCGTCTGCGCGTTCATGAAGGCGCCGCCGCCGGTCGACAGCACCTGCGGGCCGTTCTCCAGCAGGCGCAGGATCACGCGCTGCTCCAGCGCACGGAATTCCGGCTCGCCATAGCGCTCGAACAGTTCCGGCACCGTCATGCGCGAGACGCTTTCGATCTCCTGGTCGCTGTCCATGAAGGGCAGCGACAGCATCGTCGCCACCTTGCGGCCGATCGCCGTCTTGCCAGCCCCCATCAGTCCGACGAAGACGATCGAACGGCTGCCGAGCCGTTCGACCAGCGCGGCACAGCCTTCGTCCGTCGGATTTGGTGGCACAGCGTTCATCGGGGCCTCTTTGCGCCGTATCGACATCAAAAGCCTGTTTGCGTCAAGCGCGGGTGCACGAACGGGTCCGAAGCCTTTCCGGCAAAAACCTGCGGCGACCGGAATCCTTCGTCCTTGAATTGCCCAGTTTGGCGTCCCATAAGGGCACAGGGCTTTGGAAACGCAGAACAACAAGACGGGCGAAATTTGAATGCCGACTTTGTTTCGCTTCGTCGTGACGCTGGCGGTTCTTGCGGGTATTGCCTATTGCGCGATGTTCGCGCTGGCG
>NZ_RZSA01001429.1:0-1159 GCF_003998075.1 Mesorhizobium sp. M2A.F.Ca.ET.037.01.1.1
ACCCTGGGAGCGTATCCCGCCGAAAGTGGAGATCCAGGCGTCCGGACCTTTCCGTAGCGCAGGCAAGCCGTCGTCTGGGGCAGCCATACGGGCCTCGGCGACACCGGCTATGCCGTCGACAAGGTCCTCGATCAGCGGCCCGCTGCTCGCAAACCCGGTGATGTCGACCACCGCCACGCTGTCGCCGCTGGTCACGAACGGCCTGCCGCCGGTGAGGATGGTTTGCGGCGGGCCGCTTCCTGAAAAACTCATGACGGCGTTAAGCCCAGGGCCGAAACTGACGGTGTTGCCGCCACCGGAAAAGACGATCGGCCCCTGGATGGCCGTCCCGCCCAACAGGTTCAGCGTGGCGCCAGACGCGCCGAAATAGATCGCCACGCTCTGGTCACTGAAGACGTGACCGGAATTGGTGATGACGGAACTGCCGCCCTGGGCCGCAATGCCGACACCGCCCAGACCCTCTACGATCACCGAACCGGAATTGGTGATCGTGGCGTTGCCGAACAGCGCACTGATACCCGTCGAAGCCGTCCCGAAGACATCGACCGTGCCGCTGTTGGTGATGGTGATGTCATTGCCGCTCGCGCCGATGCCGACCGAAGCCAGGCCCGACACAACGATCGACCCGGAATTATCGAGTCGCAGCCCGTTGCTCTGCCACAGAATCCCTCCGGCCGCGGTCCCATAGGCCTCGATGGATCCGCTGTTGTCCACCGTCAGGTCCGGCCCGTCGCCGATTATGCCCGCGGCAGCCGTGCCGGAAACGCCAATAAAGCCATGGTTATCCACATGCCCGGCCGGAGCATCGCTGATGATCCCGTATGTGGCGACGCCAAGCGCTTCGATCGTGCCGTTGTTCACGATCTGCGTATCGCCGCCTTCCGACAAAATGCCGATCGAGCCATCGCCGATCGCCAGGATGGCACCGTTGTTGAGGATGGTCGCGTCGGGCCCTTGCGAATGCACATTGGCGGCGCCGCCGCCCAATCTTGCGATCAGCCCGTAATTGGTCAGCCGTTGACCCGAATTGAACATCTGCACGGCATCGACGCCGGCGCCGAATGTTTCGATCGCTCCGTTTGCCTGCACGAGGCCGGTATCACCGGCATTGCTCATCGTCTGCTGGCCGGCAATGACGCCATTGCCGATGACAAAATCT
>NZ_RZSA01000142.1:0-9669 GCF_003998075.1 Mesorhizobium sp. M2A.F.Ca.ET.037.01.1.1
GCCGCTGACATAGCCGGCGGGGATGCCCAGCCCGCGCAAGCCGGCGATCATGATATGCGAAAAATCCTGGCACACGCCGCGCTTCAGCGCGAAGGCGTCGCCCGCCCGCGTCTGCACCGTCGTCGCCTTGCCGTCGTAGGTGAAATCGCGATGGATGCGATTGCACAGATCGGCCGCCGTAGCCACCGTTGAGCCGGCCAGGCTTTCCCGCGCATAGGCCGTGATCGCGGCATCGACGCCGACATGATCGCTGGCGGCGAGGAAATGATGCGGCGCGGATGGCGACAGGGAGCGGACCGAGCCGAGTTCCTCTTTGAGCTGCTGCAGATCCGGCGAGACGTCAAGGCCGGGTTCCGGACGCGACACCGACACACGCGCGCTCATCTTGATGTCGAGGCCGTCATGGACATCGCGAAAGGCTATCGCGGTGACGTTGTTGCCGAAGAAATCGAAAAAATCCGTGCGCTCGGATGGGTTTGGCACGAAAGACAGCGAGGCGACCACGACGCGCTGCACGCCCGCGATCGTAGGCGGCAGCACCCGCACCTGATGCCGGCTGCCACCGGCCGCGGCGTCATAGTCGTAGCTGAGGTGAAGCCTGATATCGTACAGCATGCTAACCAAAATAGGCTTTGGCTAGGCTGTTATAGAGATTGCCGATCTCGGTCGCGAGATCATCAAGCACATCCGCCGTCATGTCCGATGGTTCCCTCACTGCGATTGCAGTGTTGAGCTGCAGGATTTCCTTCGCGGCCGTCGACATATGCCCCTCGCCGCCGACCGAAGGCAGCATGCCGATCTCGGTTTTCAGCCGCTCGAGTTGGAAAAGGACCGAGCGCGGATTGAGCGGGTCGAGCGCCAGCAGGTCGATGACCGTGCGCCGCCCGGCCTGCACCGGATATTGCCGGCGATGGGTCATGACGCTGTCGCCGATCTCCAGCATCATGTCGAGCGCGCCCTCCGGCGCCCCTTTCCTGGTCAGCCGGCTGAGCGTGCGGGCGATCTGGATACCCCGTTCCAGCCTGCGGCCGATCTCCAGGAAACGCCAGCCTGTGAAGCGGTACATGTTCTCATGCAGCAGGCCGGAAAAGCCGGCGAGCTTGCGCAGCATGACCGTCATCGCCCGCGTCGCGTCGTCTCCGGGCGCTACCGTCTCCGCGAACTTGTGAACAGTCTTCGACAGATCCTTAAGCGCCAGCCAGCCATCGGGCGAGAAGCGGTCACGAATCTGGCCAGCACTGTAGACCGCGCTGTCCAAGGTCCCGATCAACCCCGGCGGTATCGCCGTTCCGACGTCGATGCCGTACGGCTCGAGATAGTCCCTGATATCGGCCAGCAGCGGCATGTCCGGATCGGACGTCTCGGCAAGCCGCACGTGATAGGCGCGCAACACGCGCAACGTGTCTTCCGAGCGCTCGATATAGCGTCCTAGCCAGGTCAGGTTCTCCGCCGCGCGGCTGGGGAGGCTGCCCGGCATGCTGCGGGTGAAGCTCTCATGTTCCTGCGGCAGCAGCGTCTCGCGCTCGACCGGCCTGTCGCTGACCACCCAGACATCCGCGGCCTGGCCGCCGCGCTGCATGGCGATCGCCGTCGGGTCGAGCGAGAAGCCGACGCGGGCGAAGCCACCGGGCATCACGGTCCAGCCTTCCGGCGTGCGCGCCAGATAGACGCGCAGGCTGGCGGGTCGTGGTTCCAGCAAACCGCCGACAAACACCGGTGTGGTCGACAGCGTCACCGCTTCCTGGCCGACGAAACCGGCGCCATCCGCTTCGATCCGCGCGACGAGCTCGGCCCGCTCGCCGGCCGACAGGGATGATCCGAGCCGGGTCGCGCCGTCGTCCTCGAAGGCGAGCCGGGTCGACAGCGCCGGGCCGACCACCATGCGGTCGATATTGGCAAGCACATGGGCGCGCTCGCTCTCCTGCCCGCACCACCAGGTGGCGATGTTCGGCAGCTTGAGGTCGTCAGCCTGCAGTTCCCGCGCGATCCTGGGCAGGAAGGACAGCAGCGCCCGCGTCTCCATCAGGCCTGAGCCCAGCGCATTGACGGCCGACACCGTGCCGCGCCGGATCGCCTCGACCAGCCCCGGCGTGCCGATCTGCGAGTCCGGCTTGAGTTCCAGCGGGTCGGCAAAGGCCGCATCGAGCCGCCGCCACAAGACGCCGATCGGCATCAGGCCGGAAACGGTGCGCACCATCAGCCTGCCGCCGGAGACGGTCAGGTCCTCGCCCTCGAGCAGCATGATGCCGAGATAGCGGGCGATATAGGCATGCTCGTAATAGGTTTCGTTGAGCGGCCCCGGCGTCAGGATGGCGACACGACCGCTGGAATCCTTGGCCATACCGTTCAGCGCGTCGCGGAAGCGGCGGAAGAAGCCGGCAAGGCGGTGCACATGCATCTCGCCATAGATGTCCGACAGCGCCCGCGTCGTGGCGACACGGTTCTCCAGCGCGAAACCGGCGCCCGACGGCGCCTGGGTGCGGTCGCCCAGCACCCACCAGCGGCCGTCCGGGCCACGGCCGAGCTCGAAGGCGACCATGTGCAGGAAATGCCCGCTGGCCGGCCTCACGCTGGCGATGGGGCGCAGATATTCCGGGCTCGCCGCGATCAGCCCGGCCGGCAGGATGCCCTTCTCGATCAGCCGGTTCGGCCCATATATGTCGGCCAGGATCGCCTCGAACAGGTCGGCGCGCTGGACCAGTCCGGCGCTGATCTCGGCCCATTCCTGCTCGTCGATCAGCAGCGGAACATAGGCGAGCGGCCATTCCCGCTCATTGGCGCCTGCCTTGTCATAGACGCGGTAATAGACGCCTGCATCGCGCAGATACTGGTCGGCCCGGGCAAAACGCTGCCCAAGCCGCTCCGCCCCCAAAACGTCGAGTGCGTCGATGAAGGAGCGCCAGGCCGGACGCGGGCTGCCCGACGCGTCGACCATCTCGTCGACGACGCCTTCGATCGGCCGGTAGCGTTCCAGCAGGCTCTGCGCCCGCGGCCTGCCGCCCGCCCGTTTCTGATTCCCCTTGGCCATGGTCGATCAGAGTCTCGCCGGCCGCCTTAGGTCAAGGGTCATCGGGAATTCTTCAGAGGCTTCTTCGTCGCGCAGCACATAGCCGCCCGGCGTATGGCCGCGTGGCTCGAAGCGGGCAAGTCGCCGGGCCTCGGCCTCGTTGCCGTTGACCGGGAAGGTGTCGTAGTTGCGGCCGCCCGGATGCGCGACATGGTAGACGCAGCCGCCGACCGAGCGGCCCGACCAGCGGTCGTAGATGTCGAAGACCAGCGGCGTGTTGACCGGCAGGGCTGGATGCAGGCCGGAGGCCGGCTGCCAGGCCTTGAAGCGCACGCCGGCCACCGCGACCTCTCTGGTGTCGGTAACCTTCATCGGCACGATGCGGCCGTTGCAGACGATGGCGTGACGCTCCGGATTGAGGCCTTCCGTCCGCACCTGCAGCCGCTCGACCGAGGAATCGACGAAGCGTACCGTGCCGCCGATCGCACCCTGCTCGCCCATCACATGCCAGGGCTCCAGCGCCTGCCTGAGCTCCAGCTTCACGCCGGCATGCTGAACCTCGCCGCAGAAGGGGAAGCGGAACTCGAGCTGGGCCGCGAACCATTCGGGGCGGAAGTCGAAGCCGTTGAGCTTCAGATCCTCCAACACGTCGAGAAAATCCGCCCAGACGTAATGCGGCAGCATGAAGCGGTCGTGCAGCGACGTGCCCCAGCGCACGAAGCGTCCGTCGAGCGGGTTCTTCCAGGCGCGGGCGATGATCGCACGGACCAGCAACTGCTGGGCGAGGCTCATGCGCGCATTGGGCGGCATCTCGAAACCGCGGAATTCGACCAGTCCCAGCCGGCCGGTCGGGCCGTCCGGCGAGAACAATTTGTCGATGCAGATTTCCGAACGGTGCGTATTGCCGGTCACGTCGGTCAGGAGGTTGCGGAATAGCCGGTCGACCAGCCATGGCAACGGTGCATTGCCCTTGTCCGGATGAGGCACCTGCGCCAGCGCGATCTCCAGCTCGTAAAGTGAATCGTGCCGCGCCTCGTCGAAGCGCGGCGCCTGGCTGGTCGGACCGATGAACAGGCCGGAAAACATATAGGACAGCGACGGATGCCGCTGCCATTGCAGCACCAGGCTCTTCAACAGGTCGGGCCGGCGCAGGAACGGGCTGTCATTCGGCGTCGCGCCGCCGACCACGACATGGTTGCCGCCGCCGGTTCCGGTATGGCGGCCATCGATCATGAACTTGTCGGTGCCGAGCCGCGACTGCCGTGCTTCTTCGTAGATCGCTGTGGTGGTGGCAACGCATTCGGTCCAGTTGGCGGCCGGGTGGATGTTCACCTCGATGACGCCCGGATCCGGCGCCACGCGGATGACGTTGAGGCGCGGATCGTGCGGCGGGGCATAGCCTTCAATATGCAC
Organism: Mesorhizobium sp. M2A.F.Ca.ET.037.01.1.1; assembly: GCF_003998075.1. Lineage (NCBI taxonomy): Bacteria > Pseudomonadati > Pseudomonadota > Alphaproteobacteria > Hyphomicrobiales > Phyllobacteriaceae > Mesorhizobium > Mesorhizobium sp. M2A.F.Ca.ET.037.01.1.1. The sequence goes on from NZ_RZSA01000142.1 coordinate 4,421, forward strand.
CGGCAGGCCGATGGCCTTCGCCGCGTTCTCCGCCGCCGCCACCAGTTCGAGATAATCCTCCAACGCCTCGACCGGCGGCATGAACACGCAGAGCCGGCCGTCGCGCGGCTCGACGGTGAGCGCGGTGCGCACCGCGCCGCCGATCTCCGTCAGTTGCTGCTCGACGCGGTCCTGCTGCGCGCTCGCAGCGGTGAAAGACACGGTCTGCTGGCGGCGTGCCATTTCGTCCGCGCCTTCCAGTTCAGCTGGCGACGGCTGGGGCAAGATAGCCTCGCGCGACGGCAGCGCGCCGCGCGGCACGGAGGGATCGACCGGCACGATATACGGGAATTGCGCCGGCGGAACATAAGGCAGTGTGCCCAGCGGCAGGCGATAGCCGACCGGGGAGTCGCCCGGCACCAGGAACAGGCGGCCCCGCCTCGTCTTCCATTTCTCCGAGCGCCAGCGCTGGCCAGCGGCCTGGCTGTTCCATCGCTGCACCGGCAGCACATAACCCGACGGCTTGGTCAGCCCGCGCTCGAAAACACGCGCCATGCGGCTGCGCTCTTCCGGGTCTTCCAGCTTCGAATTGGACGGATCGACATTGTCCGGCAGCTTGCCTTCCTTGAGCAGCCATTCGGCCGGATCTTCATAGGCCTCGCTCACCATCGCCTTGTCGATGCCGAGCTCGCCGGCGATCGCCGTGAGCAGGCTTTCGGCCTGTTCGGGACCGATCGCAGCATTGCCATTCTCGCGCGCGATCAGCGACGGGTCGCGCCACACCGGCTCGCCGTCGGTGCGCCAGTAGAGCGAGAAGGTCCAGCGCGGCAGGCTCTCGCCCGGATACCACTTGCCCTGGCCATAATGCAGGAAACCGCCCGGCGCGAAGCGCTCGCGCAGCCGGCGGATGAGCTGGTCCGCCTTGTCACGCTTGGTCGGGCCGACGGCGGCGGTGTTCCATTCGGCGGATTCGAAATCGTCGATCGACACGAAGGTCGGCTCGCCGCCCATGGTGAGCCGCACGTCCTGCTCGCGCAGAACGGCATCGACCTTGTTGCCGAGAGCATCGAGCGCTTCCCAGCTCTCATCCGAGAACGGCTTGGTGATGCGCGGATGCTCGGCGATGCGGTCGACCCGCATGTCAAAGCCAAAATCGACATTGGCGAAGCTCGCCATGCCGGAGATGGGTGCTGCATTGCGATAATGCGGCGTCGCTGCCAGCGGCACATGGCTCTCGCCGGTGAGCAGGCCGGAAGTCGGATCGAAACCGATCCAGCCGGCGCCTGGAATATAGACCTCGCACCAGGCGTGCAGGTCGGTGAAATCGACCGACGTTCCGGACGGCCCATCGAGCGACACCAGATCGGGCTTGAGCTGGATCAGATAGCCGGAGACGAAGCGTGCGGCGATGCCGAGATTGCGCAGGATCTGCACCAGCAGCCAGCTCGAATCCCGGCACGAGCCCTTGGCAGCGGCAAGCGTCTCCTCCGGCGAGAACACGCCTGTCTCCATGCGCACGATATAGGCGATCTCGCGCTGCAGCCTAGCATTGAGATCGACCAGGAAATTGACGGTGTTTGTCGGGCTGCGGTCGATGCTTTCCAGGAATTTCGACAGCAAGGGTCCCGCCGGCTCTGGCGTCCGGTAGATGGCGAGGTCTTCCCTGATTTCTTCCGGATAGTCGAACGGAAAGGTCTCGGCGCTCTCCTCAACGAAGAAATCGAACGGATTGTAGACCGTCATGTCGGCGACTAGGTCGACTTCGATCTTGAGTTCGGTCACCGGCTCAGGGAAGACGAAGCGGGCGAGGAAATTGCCGTAGGGATCCTGCTGCAGGTTGACGAAGTGGTTCTTCGGCTCGACCTTCAGCGAATGGCTGAGCACCTTGGTGCGCGAATGCGGCGCCGGCTGCAGCCTGATCACCTGGGGACCGAGCACCACCGGCCGGTCATATTTGTAGTGGGTCAGGTGATGAACGGCTGCCAGAATTGCCATGGTACCCCGGAGTTCGGCGTTTCAGTCGCCGAACCCTGACATAGATGCTGGCCATTCTCCAAGCAGAGATGTTGCGCTGCACCTAATTTAAGCAGCCTTGCCGGCTTAGAAAAACGCCTGGATGCCCGTTTGCGCCCTTCCGAGGATCAGCGCATGCACGTCATGCGTGCCTTCATAGGTGTTCACCGTCTCCAGGTTCTGCGCGTGGCGCATGACGTGGTAGCCGATCTGGATGCCGTTGCCGCCATGCATGTCGCGGGCCTGGCGGGCGATGTCGAGCGCCTTGCCGCAATTGTTGCGCTTGACGATCGAGATCATCTCCGGCGCCATCTTGCCCTCGTCCATCAGCCGGCCGACGCGCAATGAGCCCTGCAGTCCAAGCGCGATCTCCGTCTGCATGTCGGCGAGCTTCTTCTGGAAGAGCTGCGTGCCGGCGAGCGGCTTGCCGAACTGCTTGCGGTCGAGGCCGTATTGCCGCGCCCGTTGCCAGCAATCTTCCGCCGCGCCCATTGCGCCCCAGGAAATACCGTAGCGCGCCCGGTTAAGGCAGCCGAACGGGCCGCCAAGACCCCTGGCGTTGGGCAGCAGCGCTTCCTCGCCGACCTCGACACCTTCCAGCACCACCTCGCCGGTGATCGACGCGCGCAGCGACAGCTTGCCGCCGATCTTCGGCGCCGAAAGCCCCTTCATGCCCTTTTCCAGCACGAAGCCGCGGATTTCGTCCTTGCCGTTCTCACCCTTCAGCTTCGCCCAGACGACGAACACATCGGCGATCGGCGCGTTGGAGATCCACATCTTGGACCCGGAAAGTCTGTAGCCATTGGCCGTCTTCTCGGCGCGCGTCTTCATGCCGCCCGGGTCGGAGCCGGCATCCGGCTCGGTCAGGCCGAAGCAGCCGATCCATTCGCCTGAGGCGAGCTTCGGCAGGTATTTCTTGCGCTGCGCTTCCGAGCCATAGGCATGGATCGGATACATGACCAGTGACGACTGCACGCTCATCATCGAGCGGTAGCCGGAATCGATGCGCTCGACCTCGCGCGCCACCAGCCCGTAGGTCACGTATCCGGCGCCGAGCCCGCCATATTCTTCGGGAATGGTGATGCCGAGCAGGCCCGCCTCGCCCATCTCGCGGAAGATCGAGGGGTCGGTCTTCTCGTCGGCATAGGCTTCCTCGATACGGGGCGCCAGCTTGTCGGCGGCGAAGGCCGCCGCGCCGTCGCGCACCATGCGCTCATCCTCGGAAAGCTGGTCCTCGATCAGGAAAGGATCATTCCACACGAAAGCGTTCTTATCGGCGGCCATGGCCTCGGGCTCCCAGTACTTTTGACGTGCCCGGCTTATCCGCCTGCGCACGCGAAAAATCAAACGAAATTGCATCACGGATCAATGAGCGTTAGTAATGGATCATGAACGTTCAGCGCCGCCTCTTGCCGAACACCGCCGCGCTTGCCGCCTTCGAGGCGGTGGCGCGGCTTGGCTCCTTCACCGCCGCCGCGCGCGAGCTCGATTTGACTCAGGGCGCCGTCAGCCGCCAGATCAACCTGTTGGAAGAACAGTTCGGTCGCCGGCTGTTCGAGCGCGACAGCCGCAATGTCCGGCTGTCGGCGGCCGGCGAGACCTACGCCGAGGCGGTGCGCTCCGCACTTGGCCAGTTGCGCGACGCAACACTCGGATTGATGAGCAATCGGCATAGCGGAGCCTTGAACCTTGCCATCCTGCCGACCTTCGGCACGCGCTGGCTGATGCCCCTGATCCCGGATTTCGTAACGCGCCATCCCGATATCACCATCAACTTCGCCACCCGCATCGGACGGTTCGACTTCGCCCGCGAACGGCTCGACGCCGCCATTCATCACGGCATGCCCGATTGGCCGGACGCCGACTGCACGCTTCTGATGCGTGAGACCGTGATGCCGGTGGTTTCGCCGGAATTCCTGGCCAGCCGTGAGATCGCCACGCCGGCCGACATCAGCCGCCTGCCGCTGCTGCATATGGCGACCCGCCCCGGCGCGTGGAGCGAATGGTTCGAACACCAGGGGCTCGAGGCGCCGACCGGGCCCGGCATGCAATTCGAGCAGTTCGGAACGGTCGCCCAGGCCTGCATGGCGGGGCTCGGCGTGGCGCTCCTGCCGGAAATCCTGATCTCAGGAGAATTGCAGCGCGGCCAGTTGGTGCCGACGCCCGGCCGGCCGATGCAGAGCCGCAGCGCCTATTATCTCGTCGTGCCGAATGACAAGCGAGGCCATCCCCCGGTCGCCAGCTTTCGCGACTGGCTGCTGGGCCAGATCGGCAAGGAGCCGGCTGTCCTCGCCTGGTAGCTACTTCCGCTTCATCGCCTCGGCGAGCGCCGCGCCGAACGCGCCCTGCGAAGGCTTTTCCGACTGGCGCTGCGGCGCCGGCGAGCGCGGGGCGGGCTTGCCGCCGCCGTGATCGCGCTGGCTGCCACGCGGCGCGCCACCTTCGCCGCCGTCCTTGCGCATCGACAGGCCGATGCGCTTGCGCTTGATGTCGACATCGACGACCCGCACCTTCACCACGTCGCCGGCCTTCACCACCTCATGCGCATCCTTGATGAAGCGGTCGGCGAGTTGCGAGACATGCACCAGCCCGTCCTGGTGCACGCCGATGTCGACGAAGGCGCCGAAGGCCGCGACATTGGTGACGGTGCCTTCGAGCAGCATGCCTGGCTTCAAATCCTTGATGTCGTCGACGCCCTCGGCAAAAGTCGCGGTCTTGAAACCGGGGCGCGGATCGCGGCCGGGCTTTTCCAATTCGGCGATGATGTCGCGCACCGTCGGCAGGCCGAAGCGCTCATCGACGAAGACGCGTGGATCCAGCGCCTTGAGCGCGGCGCTGTCACCCAGCAAAGCGCGCACGTCGCGGCCGCAAGCGGCGACGATCTTCTTCGCCACGCCATAGGCTTCCGGGTGCACCGAGGACGCATCGAGCGGCTCCGCGCCATTCGGGATGCGGAGGAAGCCGGCGCTTTGCTCGAAGGCGCGCGGCCCGAGCCGCGCCACCTTGAGCAGGTCCTTGCGGCTGGCAAACGGCCCCGCCGCATCGCGATGCGCAACGATCGCTTCGGCGAGCGAGGGCCCAAGTCCCGACACGCGCGCCAAGAGCGGCGCCGAGGCCGTGTTGAGGTCGACCCCCCCCCCCCCCCCCCCCCCCCCCCCCCCCCCCCCCCCCCCCCCCCCCCCCCCCCCCCCCCCCCCCCCCCCCCCCCCCCCCCCCCCCCCCCCCCCCCCCCCCCCCCCCCCCCCCCCCCCCCCCCC
>NZ_RZSA01001430.1:0-1157 GCF_003998075.1 Mesorhizobium sp. M2A.F.Ca.ET.037.01.1.1
GCCGCCCTCTGGGTTTCCGGGGCCGATGAAGCGCACGCCGGCGCGTTCGAGCGCGGCCCGCCGGTGCGGGTCGGCTTCGAGGCACGAGGCGACATAGAGCGGAACGCGGTCGACGCCGGACACCAGCTTGGATGTCTCCGGCAACCGGATCTGCCGATCGAGGATGATGCGCGCCGGCGAGCGGTTCTCCAGCCCCGGCAGGCGCACGGTCAGCGCCGGGTCGTCCTCGAGCGCGGTGCCGATGCCGACCAGGATGGCGTCGGACTCCGCGCGCATCAGATAGACATCGCGCCGCGCGATCTCGCCGGTGATGGCGACCTGGCCGGCGCCCTTGCGGCCGATCTTGCCGTCGCTCGAAAGCGCAAGCTTCAGAGTTACTTCCGGACGCTTCTTGAGAGAACGAGTGAGATAGCCGGCCATCTGCTCGGCGGCCTCGGCTGCCAGCACCTTCTCCACCACCTCGACACCGGCGGCGCGCAGGATGGCGTAGCCTTTGCCGGAGACGCGCGGATCGGGATCGCTGGCAGCGCCAACGACACGCGCGATGCCGGCATTGACCAGCGCGTTGGCGCAAGGCGGCGTGCGGCCGTGATGGGCGCAAGGCTCCAATGTCACATAAGCGGTGGCGCCTCGGGCCAGTTCACCGGCCTCGGCGAGCGCTTCTGTCTCGGCATGCGGGCGGCCGCCCACGGCGGTCACGCCGGTGCCGACGATCATCGGACCGGCGCCGTCGTCGCGCACGATGATGGTGCCGACGGAAGGATTGGTCGAGGTGCGGCCGGCATTGCGGCGCGACAGCCTGATGGCCGCGGCCATGAAACGGCGATCAAGGGCCGCCTGCGCGGCCTCGTCCAGTCGCGGTCCTGCCATGATCAGCCGGCGTCCTCTTCGGTCTTTTCCTCGTCGCCCTTCAACTCGCCCAGCAGCTCGTGAAAATCCCTGGCCTCGCGGAAATTGCGATAGACCGAGGCGAAGCGCACATAGGCGACGTCATCCAGCGACTTCAGCGCCTCCATGACCAGGCGGCCGACCTCGCCTGAAGCGATCTCGGTCTCGCCCGAGCTTTCGAGCTGGCGCACGATGCCGGTGACCGCGCGGTCGATGCGCTCGGGGTCGACATTGCGCTTGCGCACGGCGATCTCGACGGAGCGCAGCAG
>NZ_RZSA01001431.1:0-1156 GCF_003998075.1 Mesorhizobium sp. M2A.F.Ca.ET.037.01.1.1
GATCAGCACGGTGCGTCCGTATTCGAGCGTTTCATAGCTGGCATAGGCGAGCGCGCTGGCGAAGCTCAACATGGCAACGAATGGCGCGTTGAGGAAATAGGCGCCGAACACCGCATAGGCGCCGTTCAGCACCAGCAGCCAGAGCCCGCCCGCTACCGGCACGGCCCATGCCGACGGCTCGGCGGCGAGCGCCGCGCCGGCCGGCAGCAGGAAGAAGGCGAGCGACAATTGCAGCGGCAGCTGCACCAGCCGCAGCCACACGCGCGTGAAGCCGATGGGCGCCGTGCGCAGGACCGGCGAGCCGAGCGGCTGGCAGCGCAGGCTGAGCATGAAGACGAGAATGCCGCCCGCCAGGCCCGCAACCGCCGCCGGCCCGGCCGTGCGGCCGGCAAGGCTTGCCCATGCGCCAAGGATGGCCGCGGCCGCGAGCGGCAGACCGGCCGCGGCCAGCTTCCATGACGGCCGCAAATGGCCGCCCGGCAGTTTCCAGGCCCAGCTGGAAAGCCAGCGCGGGCGCGCTCGGTCGAGGCGGCGCAGCCACTGCCTTCCAACCGGCGCCGTCTCGCTCGCCGCCTCATCGAGGAGAAGACGTGGCCGCCGCAGACGCCAAAGGGCGGCCGTGCCGAAGCCCAGCGCAAACAGGACCGCCGCGCCCAGGCCCCAGGCCGCCGGCAACGGCTTTCCGATGACGGCGCAGGCGAAGCCGACCAAAACGGCAACCAGGACGCCCAGCGGCGCGAAGATCGCCAGCGTCGCCCTGCCGGCCATGTGGCGGCGCTGTCTGGAGCCAAGCGGCAGCGCCTTGAGGAAGGGCGCGAAAGCGCGTTCAAGGCAGAGCCTGGCGACCGCGTTGCCTGTGAGCGCCCCGAGCACGGCCAGGGTGAGCGGCAGGCTAAGAGTCCACAGGAGCTGGTCGTCCCGCAATTTCGGCGCCGCGGCATGCAGGGCAAGCACGATATCGGCGATCGCATAGGCCAGCAGCGCGCCGCCGCCGAGCCCGATCCAGGCGAGATCGCGGCACCGCATCGCCCGCAGGCCGAGGACCAGCTCGCGCCAGAGCAATATCAGGACAAGCCGGTCGTGCCGCATTGGTTCGCCATCATGGTTCCGACACGGAAATAGGTCACGGCAATTGTGCCGCGAGTGGGGCGATGGC
>NZ_RZSA01001432.1:0-1155 GCF_003998075.1 Mesorhizobium sp. M2A.F.Ca.ET.037.01.1.1
GAACGGGGCAGGGGTAAAAACATGGATCAGCGCAAGAAGCGGTCGCCCAACGAAATCCGGCGTGCGTGGGAAGTCTGTCCGAACATTCCCGCGCGTGATTTCGCAGCCCAATTGGCCATTTCGGAAGCGGAACTGGTCGCGGCCCATTGCGGTTTCGGCGCGGCACGCATCGACCCGCGCGTCAATCACGTTCTGACGGGCCTCGAATTCGTGGGCGAAGTGACGGCGCTGACCCGCAATCAAGGTGCCGTGCACGAAAAGATTGGCGTCTTCAACAGAGTGATAACCGGCAACAATCACGCCATGGTCCTTGGTGACGAATTCGACCTTCGCGTCTTCCCGCAAGCTTGGAGGTATGGTTTCGCTGTTGAAAGGCGCCATCGCGGCGGAATCCAGCGCAGTTTGCAATTCTTCGACGCCACCGGCGCAGCAGTGCATAAGGTGCATCTCAGGCCGGTCTCCAACCTTCATGCCTATCGAAAGCTGGTGGCCGAGCTCGTATCCGCCAACCAGGAGCCGACCATGTCGCTTAAGGCGAGAGTAGCCGACCTGGGCGCGAGGACTGCGGACTGGGCCGGCACGGTGGACGACCTACGCGAGCACTGGAGCCGGCTGACTGACGTCAACCTTCTAAAGACGCTCAAGCTCAGCCGCTGCCAGGCTTTGCGCATGGTCGGCCAGGATTACGCTTGGCTGCTCGACAATGCCGCAGTTGGCGCCGTGCTCCAGCGTGCGGCCGAAGACGAATTGCCGATCATGTGCTTCGTCGGCAACCGAGGTTCTATCCAGACCCATTCCGGCTTAATCAAGTCGGTCAAGCAGATCGGGCCGTGCATCCATGTGCTGGACGAAACGTTCCGGCTGCATCTCAGGACCCACCAAATCCGTGAGGTTTGGGCCGTGCGCAAGCCGACCAATGACAGTCACGTCACCTCGCTCGAAGCATATGGGTCCGACGGCAAGATCATCATCCAGTTGTTCGGTGCGCGCAAGGAAGGCGAACGCGAGCGCGACGACTGGCGGGTTCTGGCGGAAAACCTGCCTCGTTTCCCCGACAGCTACATGAGAAAAGACCGATCGTCGTCGGTGGGACGCCGGCGCCCATCTGCCTCCGCAGCCAGTAGCCGGGCATTGAAGCCGAGACCGGGGACACGA
>NZ_RZSA01001433.1:0-1151 GCF_003998075.1 Mesorhizobium sp. M2A.F.Ca.ET.037.01.1.1
CATCTTCATCGTCCTCCTGTTTCCCCTCAGCGGTTTATCGCGCCGGTTCGAGCGCAAGGAGGCGGCGTGATGACCGCAACATCCACCGAAGTCGTTCTGAGAATACGCGGCATCGAGAAGTCCTTCGGGACGCACCATGTCCTACGCGGCATGGATCTTGACGTCCGCCGCGGTGAGGTGGTCTGCCTGATCGGCTCCAGTGGTTCGGACAAGACCTCGGATCTGCGCTGCATGAACCTGTTATTGGAGCCCGACCAGGGCGAGATCGTTCTGGAAGGCGCGCCTCTTTTCCGCCGCACCAGAACTGAGCGGCTAAAGCTCTCTAACGCGCAGGTAAACGCCGGACGCGTGAAGACCGGCATGGTGTTCCAGAACTTTAACCTGTTCCCCCACCGCACCGCACTGGAAAACATCATCGAAGCCCCCGTGGGTGGGGAAGAAAGTGCCGCGAGCCCGAGCCGAGGCACGGGCTCGCGAGCTGCTCACGCGAATGGGACTTCCCGATGCCGGCATAAATACCCGTCGCAGCTGTCGGGCGGCCAGCAGCAGCGGATTGCGATCGCTCGTGCGCTTGCTATGCAGCCCACCATCATGCTGTTCGACGAGCCGACATCGGCGCTGGACCCGGAACTGGTGGGCGACGTGCTCGCTGCAATTCCGAGGCTCGCGGCTTTCGTCGGACGCGTCACGGAACAGGCTCGTCTTCTCGGTCCGCTCGCTGCACCGGCGGCTGCACCTTCAACACATCTCCCAACAAAGGATAGTAGAACATGGCCGATGTAAACTGGGGCGGTATTTTTCCCGTTCTCGTCACTCCCTTCGGAGCTGATGGCTCCATTAATGAGACCCGATACAAGACGCTTATCGACGACGCCATTGCCCATGGTGCGCGGGGCGTCGTAGCGGCTGGCAGCACTGGGGAATTCTATGCTCTTACCACTGCCGAGCGCACACGCCTCTACAAGTTGACGGTTGACCATGTGGCCGGCCGCGTGCCCGTGCTGGCCGGCGTCGCCGACCTGCGTGTCGTGGATGTGTTGGAGGCATGTCAGTCGGCCGCGGCGGCGGGCTGCGCTGGCGGCATGATCCTGCCACCCATCTACGCTATGCCGAGCCCGCGTGAGATCGTGGCCTTCTTCGAGCATATCTCC
>NZ_RZSA01001434.1:0-1145 GCF_003998075.1 Mesorhizobium sp. M2A.F.Ca.ET.037.01.1.1
ATGCTGGACGACAGCGAAGCCTCCGATGCCGAGTTGATCGGGCGGGCGAGGGGCGGAGACAGGGGGGCTTTCGGCAAACTGGTCGAAAGGCACTATGGCTTCGTCTATCGCGCCGCCTATCGCTGGTGCGGCAGGAAGGCCGACGCCGAGGACATTGCTCAGGATGTCTGCGTGCGGCTCGGCCGCGCGATCCGCGACTATCAGGGCAATGGCGCCTTCACGACATGGCTCTATGCCATGACGCTGAATGCTTCGCGCGACATGATGCGCAAGCGCGCCCGCGATACCGCCAAGGCCGATGCCTATGGCGCCTATGCGTCGATCGCGGGCGAGGTGCCAGCGGACGATCCCGCCGATGCGTTGTGGACGGCGGTGCGGCTGCTGCCGGACAAGCAACGCGATGCGGTGCTGCTCGTCTATGGCGAAGGTCTCAACCACGCGGCGGCGGCGGAGGTGATGGCGATCTCGGAGACGACGGTTTCCTGGCACATCCATGAAGCGAAGAAACGGTTGAAGCTGCTGATGCGTTCAGCCGGGGAAGTGTGACCATGGTCGACGACAACGAACTCGAAAGGCTGCGTGACATCGCTGTGCCGGCGCCGGACGGCGAAGCGAAGGCGCGTGCGATGGCCGCCGCAATGCAGGCGTTCGACCTCGATGAAAAAACTTCGACGGCCCCCCAAGGAACGTCCGCAGGCCTTCGTCTCACGGAGCGAGCACAAAAGCTCTGGAGAGACATCATGCAACGGAAACTCATTGCCACGCCGGCCATCACCGCGCTGGTCGCACTGCCTATCGCCGGATATGCCGCTTTCGAGATGCTGAAGGAACAGCCGCCCTTCATTAACGGCAACGGCAAGGTCACCGAGACGGTGGCCGACAAGCCGGTAGCGCAGAAGCCCGCGCCGATGCAACCGGCGATCAACGAGCCGCTGCCGGCTGCGCCGGCGAAGGAGAAGAAGACCGGCGCGGACGCGGAGACCCGGACCAATTCACAAATGGTGCCGGCAACGCCGCTCGAGCCGGCGACCGAGGTCGACAACCTGCTCAAGCAGGAGGCAACGCCCGAAGCCGAGCCCGCCCTGCAACCCGCGCCAGCCGAGAGTGGCCAACTCGCAACCGGCGGTAAGGACGGGGTCGGGGTA
>NZ_RZSA01001435.1:0-1144 GCF_003998075.1 Mesorhizobium sp. M2A.F.Ca.ET.037.01.1.1
GGATGAAGACGGCGGCGATGCCCGCCAGCGCGCCGGAAATCGCAAACGCCGTGGCAATCACTCGGTTTGCCTTGATCCCCATCAGCCGCACCGTGGCGAAGTCGCGCGAGGCGGCGCGGATGGCGAGGCCAAGCGTCGAGCGGTTGAGGAAGAGCACCAGCGCCAGGATGGTCAGACCCGACACGATCAGCTCCATCACCTGCAGCGAGGAGACAGCGAAGGGCCCGAAGAACCACATCTGGTTCAAGCCGTTGAGGACCGAGACCGACTGCGGCTTGGGAGAGATCAGAAGCATGAAAAGGTTCTGCACCACGATCGAGACACCGAAGGCGGTGAGCAGCCCGGTCGTGGTCGGCGCGTAGCGCACCGGCCGGAAGGCAAAGCGCTCGAACACGACCGCCGCTAGCGCCGCCATGCCGACGGCGAGCAGCACCGCGACGAAGGGCGAGGTCAGACCGAGCGCGGCAGCCAGGAACACGCTGTAGGCCGAGACGCCGATGATCTCGCCATGCGCGAAATTGACCAGCCCCATGATCGAGAAGACGACGGCGAGCCCCAGCGCCACCAGCGAATATTCCGCGCCGAAGGCGAGCGCATTGAGGAGTTGCTGCAAGGCGTAATCCATCGCCGCCTACCCGCCGATATAAAGGTTGAAGAGGCCGTGCTCGTCGGCGAGCCTGGCCGGCGGTCCGTCATAGCGCAGCGTGCCCGAGCTCACGACATAGACGCGGTCGGCAAAGCGCAGCGCCTGCCTGGCGTTCTGCTCGACCACCAGCAGCGTCAGCCCTTGCGCCTTGAGCTCACCGATAAAATCGAAGATGCGCGCCACGATTTTGGGCGCAAGCCCCAGCGACGGCTCGTCGAGCAGCAACAGCTTCGGCCGCGACATCAGCGACCGGGCGATCGCCAGCATCTGCTGCTCGCCGCCCGAAAGCGTGCCCGCCGCCTGGCCGTAGCGCTCGGAAAGCACCGGGAACAGCGACAGGAACCGCTCGATGTCCTGGCGCACCCCGGCAGGGTCGCGCCGTGTCGCCGCCCCCAGCCGCAGGTTCTCGCCGACGCTGAGATTGGCAAAGATGTGCCGGCCTTCCGGCGTCGAGGTCAGGCCGGCGCGGATGCGGTCCTCGGTGCGGACATGCGAGAT
>NZ_RZSA01001436.1:0-1143 GCF_003998075.1 Mesorhizobium sp. M2A.F.Ca.ET.037.01.1.1
GGGTTGTTCTTGGTGCGCCGCGACAGCACCTGGATAGTGCGGCGGATCTCGTCGTCGCGGCCGATGACCGGATCGAGCTTGCCCGCGCGGGCGTCGGCTGTCAGGTCGCGCGCGTATTTCTTCAGCGCGTCATAGCCTTGCTCGGCGCTGGCCGAGTCGGCGGTGCGGCCCTTGCGGATATCATTGATAGCCTGGTTGAGCGCCTGCGCGGTGACGCCCGCCTTGGACAGGATGTCGGCGGTCTTGGCCGACTTCTCCATGACGAGCGCCTGGAGCAGCCGCTCGACGGTGACGAAGCTGTCGCCGGCCTTCTTGGCCAGGTCCTCGGCGGTCGAGAACACCTTGGCGAGCGGCTGGGCAAGATAGAGCTGGCCATTGCCGCCTTCGACCTTGGGCATGGCCTCGAGCGCCGTCTCGACGCCGAGCTTGACGTCGCGAGCATTGCCGCCGGCGCGCTCGATCAGGGACGCGGCAAGGCCCTCGTCATCGTCGACGAGCACCTTCAGCATATGTTCAGGTGTGAATTGCTGATGGTTGCGCGAGAGCGCCATGGTCTGCGCGGACTGGATGAAGCCGCGCACGCGCTCCGAGTATTTTTCAAGATTCATATCTGTCTCCTTCCGTCACCGGCCCGCTTTGCGGCACCGGATCAGATTGCGGTGACGGACCCGCTCATAGGAGCCGAGCCCTGTTCAGCCGAGATATGGTGTATGGGGTGCGGTCCCTCAAGACGCCTTGACGTCGATCAAAGCAGAATATTCCACTGCATGTCGCCCCAAAAGCGCGCGGCGCTTTTGGGCCAAGCGACATGCATCGAGCAAAGAGAGCTAAAGCGTGCCGTGACGCGCTTTAGCCGCGCGCGAACGAAAACGGCGGAGAAAGATCCCCGCCGTCTGCAATGCCTGAAATGGCGTTTGTGTCAGTTGTTCGCGTCGGCGGTCACAGGCTCGCCGGGAGCTTCGCCGGCGACCGGCGCCGGCTCGCTGGCGACAGGCTCGCTTGCCGGCCTTGCCTCTTCGGCGGGCTTGGCGCCGGCCTCGCCGCCATTGCTCGGCGCATTGTGTGCTTCGCCCGCCTTTTCGGGGCTTGCGCCCTGCGGCTGGTCGCCCTGCTCGCCATTGCCGGCCTGGTCGGCGTAGGTGC
>NZ_RZSA01001437.1:0-1143 GCF_003998075.1 Mesorhizobium sp. M2A.F.Ca.ET.037.01.1.1
CACTATGAAGAAGGCCCGACGGCGGATAGTTCATCCCACACAAAGGCAGGGTGGACGTTGGGCGCAGGTGTTGAATATGCCTTCGCGCAAAATTGGACCACCCGCGTCGAGTACCGTTACACTGATTCGGGAAGTTCACCGACAATCCAGCGACTGATAGCTCGTGGCTTTACCCGACTCACGTGACGACGCAATCTGTCCGCTTCGGCGTCAGCTACAAGTTCTGATCGCGGAATTTCGCACCAAGCGGCGGCTACATCGATATCTACTCCGCCGCGGCGCGCGCGCCTGCTTTTGCCGCCGCGTGCAGCCGCACGGCATCTCCGAAGGCCTTGAAGATCTTGGCGGAATTGCTGTCCGACTTCACCCAGTATTCGGGGTGCCATTGCACGCCGACCGCGAAGGCCCGCGCGTCCTTGACGGAAACCGCTTCGATCGTGCCGTCGGTGGCCAATGCCTCGATTTGCAGTTTCGAGCCGAGCCGGTCGATCCCTTGCCGATGCAAGGAGTTGACCTTGATGTCGCCGGCGCCGAACACGCCGGCTAAGCAGCTGCCCGGCTTGATCGAGACCGTCTGATGGATGGCGAAGCGCTCGTCCTGATTGTCGCTCACCGGCGCGCGATGGTCGAGCGAGCCTTCGCGCTCCTGGATCTCGGTGCCGAGCGTGCCGCCCAGCGCCACGTTCAGCTCCTGGATGCCACGGCAGATCGCAAGCACCGGCACGCCGCGCTCCAGCGCCTTGCGGATCAGCGGCAGCGTCGTGGCATCGCGGGCTTGATCGTAGGGACCGTTGGCCTCGCTCGGGTCGCCGTCATAAAGCGAGGGATGCACATTGGATTTCGAACCCGTCAGCATGACGCCGTCGACCGCCGACAGCAATTCGTCGAGGTCGAGCCGGTCGCCGAAGGACGGCACCAGCAGCGGGAACACGCCGGCGCCGGCCACAGCCGCTTCCAGATACTGCTGGGGCGCGGCGTGCCAGGTGTAGTTGTCGAACTGGCGGACGTCGGTTGAGACGGCGACGAGCGGTTGCTGCATTTTGAGTTTGGTTTCCATCAGGCCAAGGAATTGTTCTGCCTATAAAATAAGCGATCCGACGCGGCTTTTCCATGGCAAGTTTGGCCGCCTCGCATGGACCAGGG
>NZ_RZSA01001438.1:0-1141 GCF_003998075.1 Mesorhizobium sp. M2A.F.Ca.ET.037.01.1.1
TTTGACCCCACCTATTGCCTCACCGAGGAATGTTACCGAAGGCGATAGGGCCGACATGGGCCCTTTCTCCATCCGTCGCGGCGGAGCGAGATAGCGGCCAGCTCTTCATCCAACCGCCATCGAGGATGATCAGCCCAGCCATTTCCATGCGCCAGACCTTCACAAGCCGTTGCACCATTCTCAGGTTCTTTTCCTTAAAGCGCGAGGGGTCGATCTTTGTCAGGCGTTGCAACACACTTGCTGCCGAGAGCGCCGGCTCTTCCTCAAGCCATCCCTTGATCTGCGCCTCGAACGGCTCGTACATGCTGGGTCTCTTCGGATAGGGTTTGGTCCGCCGATACGGCCGCCGATGCGTTGGTCGGGTCTCGCCACTCTTCCAGGCCGTCTTCAGATTCGCGGCGAAGCGCTGGAGATCGATAACGGCCGGCTCCTCAATCTTCGCATTCAGGCCACGACGATCGACCCGCCGCCCAAGCTCCTCCTGCGCGGCGCGGATACCAGCAAACAGCAGCACGGGATCGGCGGTTTCCATCATCGCCTGGAGCCGCTGCTTGTCGGCCTCGGCCACACCCGGATGTGCAAGGACACGGGCCGCAGGCGGAACTGGCGGATGATAGCGCTTGATCACACGAGCGCCGATCCGCGTCTTCTCCTGAAGCTTGAATGACGGTTGGAACAGATTGCCGTAAAGCCGCACGACAGCACAAAGTTTACCAAGCGCGGCCGTCGCCTCCGCGCCGACAAACCGACCATACCCCACCAGGCGGCGCACGATGGCGCCATTCTTCTGCTCCACATGCGCCTGGTCATTCTTTCGATAGGCGCGCGAGCGCGTCACTTCCAGTTCCTCACTGCGGCACCAGGAGACGACGAACTCGTTCATGAAGGCGCTGTCGTTGTCGAAATCTACGCCGAGCAAGGGGAAGGGAAAGAACGAGCGGGCCTGCTTGATCGCCACAATCACATTGCCGCTGTCGCGCGTGCGGACCGGAACGCATTCAGTCCACCCCGTGGCAATATCGGTCAACATCATCGTCTGCACAAAGCTGCCGGACGAAGATGTGCCGGAATGCGCCACGAAATCGACCTCGACGTAACCGGGCGGCGGATCATTCCAGTCCCCGAAGGTGCGCACCGGCAC
>NZ_RZSA01001439.1:0-1138 GCF_003998075.1 Mesorhizobium sp. M2A.F.Ca.ET.037.01.1.1
GTTCCAGGTCGCGCTCAGCCGCGCGCCGCTGCTGCCCGTCAATGTCGAGGTCTATGACGGCAAGCCCGAGGCCGGCAATCTTTTGTTCCGGTCGGAAGCGCCGCCGGCGGAACGCATCGGGGCGAAGCTTCTGGCGCGCCGCGATATCGTTGTTGCCGGCCGGCCCTGGACGCTGCTGTTTAGGCCGACAAGCGCCTTCGAGCTACCATCCTCGCGCGCCATTCCGGTTATGCTTGGGCTGTTCGGCCTGCTGCTTGCAGGGGCCATCGCCCTGGTGGCGCGTTATCAGGAGCGTGCCTATGACGCCAAATCGGCGCTGCACGAGGCGACGGAAAAGAGCCTGCTGGAAAAGGACCTGATCCTGCAGGAGATGAAGCACCGCATCAAGAATTCGATCACCCGCGTGCTGGCGATCGCGCGGCAGACGGCCTCGCAAGCCACCGACGTCAAGGAGTTCTCGGCATCGTTCTCGGCGCGCCTCCAGGCCATGGCTGCGTCGCAGGATATGCTCACCCGCTCGCGCTGGCAGAAGGCCGATCTCGGCGATCTGCTGCGTATCGAGCTCGGGCAGGTATTCGGCAAAGACCTCCCTGAAGGTGTGCTGTCCGGGCCGCAAGTGCTGCTCGACGAGACGACGACTCAGGCACTTGGGCTGACCTTCCACGAACTCGCCACCAACGCGCTGAAATATGGCGAGGCCGGCAACTCGGTGGGCGCCCTCAAGGTCGACTGGAACGTGAAAGGGCGCGGCCGCGAGCGGACGCTTACCCTGAATTGGCGCGAAGCGGGTCAGAAGAAACTAGAGGCGCCGGCAAAGACCGGCTTCGGCACCAAGCTGATAGACCTCAATGTCACGCGCGAGTTGCGCGGCACGATCGCGCGCGACTATCGGGACGACGGATTGAAGGTGGAAATCAGGATACCGCTGGCGGAGTGAGCGGCCAAAATGGCCCCGCAATGGTGTACGAATCAGCGGGTCGGAACCAGAGGCCGGCCCTCGGCCTCCGGTCCCTTTCCGGTATCAGTTGCAGCGAGCCGTGTAGATCCGGCCGCGATGATCGCGGTACTGGCAATAGCCGTTGCGCAGGTTACGAACCAGGAGGCCCGACCCGGCACCGACCGCCGCGCCGATCAGCGC
>NZ_RZSA01000143.1:0-9656 GCF_003998075.1 Mesorhizobium sp. M2A.F.Ca.ET.037.01.1.1
CGTCCTTGCCGTTACGCCAGACCGTGACATCGACCGATTTGCCCGGCGCAAACGCACCGATCATGCGGGCGAGCTCCTTCGGCGAGGCGACGTCCTTGCCGTCGACCTGGGTGATGACATCCCCGGCGGTGATGCCCGCCTTCTTGCCCGGACCTGCGTCCTGGGCGCCCGACACCAGCGCGCCCTTGTCCGACTTCAGGCCGAGCGACTCGGCGATGTCGGAGGTGACCGGCTGGATCTCGACGCCGAGCCAGCCGCGCTGGACGGAGCCGCTCTTCATCAGGTCCTGGACGACCTGCTTGGCGGTCGAGGCCGGGATGTCGAAGGCAATGCCGACGCTGCCGCCCGACGGCGAGAAGATGGCGGTGTTGATGCCGATCACCTGGCCGTTGAGGTTGAAGGTCGGACCGCCCGAATTGCCGCGGTTGACTGACGCGTCGATCTGGATGAAGTCGTCGTAGGGCCCGGCGCCGATGTCGCGGCCGCGGGCCGAGACGATGCCGGCGGTGACGGTGCCGCCAAGGCCGAACGGATTGCCGACGGCAACCACCCAGTCACCGATGCGGACCTTGGAATCGTCGGCAAAGTCGACATAGGTGAACTTGTTGCCGCCGCCATCGACCTTCAGCACCGCGAGGTCGGTGCGCGGATCGGTGCCGATCAGCTTGGCGTCGAGTTCCTTGCCGTCATTGGTGACGACGGTGAAGTCCGAGCCTTCCGACACGACATGGTTGTTGGTGACGAGATAGCCATCCTCCGAGATGAAGAAGCCCGAGCCCTGGGCAACCGGGCGTGGCTCGCCATTGCCATGGTCGCGATGGCCGAAGCGGCGCATGCCGAACTGGCCGCCCTGGCCCTGGTCGCCGAAGCCGCGGAATTCCTTGAAGAAGCGGCGCAGCTGCGGGTTGTCGGGCAGGTTGTCAAAACCGCCCTGATCGTCCGAGCCGTCGTCGGCGGTCGGCTGGATCTTGGCCTTGACCTTGACGCTGACAACTGCCGGCGAGACATGCTCGACGACATCGGCGAAGCTCGGCATCTGCGGGGCCTCGACGCGCACGGCTTCGGCCAGCACGGGGGCGGTGCCGGTCGCGAGCATGCCCGCGCCGATCGTGCCGACAACGGCCAGGGAAGCGACGGCGGCCATCAGGCGCTTTCGGGTGCGGGAATATGAATTGGGGGCATTATTCATCGGGTTTCTTATCCTCTATCGATGCGGATGCGCTCAGGCGAAGCATCCTCGGGCAAGAGGATTAGAGAGGCGCACATTACGGCGCCATTTCCGGTACATGAAAGTTTTGTAATGTTGGTGACTGGCGACGAGGACCACGGACGTGCGGAGCGCCCGAAGACGGTTGCAGTCAATCGCCAAGCACGGTGATGGCGCTAATCGCTTAGCATCTTGTCCAGCGCCGCCTTTTCCTCGGCGCTGAGAGTGCTGTCCGACGTCGGGCGGCGCGAGCGGGCGCTCAGCACGATGAAGAGGCCGCCGGCCAGGAGCAGGAGCACCGGCGTGCCCCATAAAAGCGCGTTGCGCAGGCTGAAGCGCGGCTTCAAGAGCACGAACTCGCCATAGCGCGAGACGATGTAATCCATCACCTGCTGGTCGGTGTCGCCGGCGACGAGGCGCTGGCGCACGAGGATGCGCAGGTCGCGCGCCAGATCGGCGTCGGATTCGTCGATCGACTGGTTCTGGCAAACCATGCAGCGCAGGCCTTCCGACAGCGCACGCGCCCTCGCCTCCAATGCCGGGTCCCGCAGCACTTCATCAGGCTTCACCGCCTGCGCGGCGCCCGTAAACGCCAAGGCGAGCAGAAGGATCAGCGAGGCGAGCGAAAACCTTGCCCTCATGTCGGGCTCGTCAACGCGGCGGCCGGCTTGCGGCGCCTCGCGGGCGCGCCGACGCGCAAGCGGCGGTCGGCCAGCGACATGGCCGCGCCCGCCATCATCACCAGGGCACCGCCCCAGATCAGCGTCACCAGCGGTTTCCACCAGAGACGCACGACGACGGAGCCGTCATTACCCTCGTCACCGAGCGATAGGTAAAGCTGGCTCAAGCCGAGCGTGCTGATGCCGGACTCGGTCGTTGCCGTCTGCCGGGCCTGAAAGAAGCGTTTTGCCGAAGAGATCTCGCCCTTGGCATTGCCGTCTGCGCCGATCAGCAGGAAGCGGGCGCGATCCTCGGTGAAGTTCGGACCTTTCTGGGGAAAAAGCCCTTCGAAGCGCAGCGTGTGACCGGAGAGTTCCACCGTCTCACCAGGCCGCATAGTGAGGATTTTTTCGCTGCCGAAGCAGAGCGTGCCGACGATGCCGAGCAAGGTCAGCCCAAGGCCGAGATGGGCCAGTGCCGTGCCGAAGACCGAGCGCGGCAGGCCGGCGAAACGGCGAAGCATGGCGGCCGGCGCCACCGAGCCGGCGCCGGATTTGACGGCAAGGTCGGTCAGCGCGCCGGCGACGAGCCAGACAGCGAGGCCGACACCAAGTGCTGCAAAAACCGAGGCGCCGTCGATGAACAGGCCGGTGACAAGCATCGCGGCGATCGCGAGCGCAAAGGCCGCCATCAGCCGCTGCGAGGCGGCAATCACATCACCGCGCTTCCAAGCGAGCAGCGGGCCGAACGGCACGATCGCCAGCAGCAGCAGCATCAGCGGGCCGAAGGTTAGGTCGAAGAAGGGCGCGCCGACCGAGATCTTGCCGCCGGTGAGCGCTTCGAGCGCCAGCGGGTAGAGCGTGCCGACCAGCACCGTCGCGGTGGCGGTGGTGAGAAAGAGGTTGTTGAGGACCAGCGCGCCCTCGCGCGAGATCGGGTGGAACAGACCGCCGGCCGTCAGGCTGGAGGCGCGCAACGCAAACAGCGCCAGCGAACCACCGATGAACAAAGTCAGGATGCACAGGATGAAGACGCCGCGCGCCGGGTCGGTGGCGAAGGCGTGCACGGAGGTCAGCACGCCCGAACGCACCAGGAAAGTACCGAGCAGCGACAGCGAGAAGGTGAGGATGGCAAGCAGCAGCGTCCAGATCTTCAGCGCCGAGCGCTTCTCCATGACGATGGCCGAATGGAGCAGCGCCGTGCCGGCGAGCCAGGGCATGAAGGAGGCGTTCTCGACCGGATCCCAGAACCAGAAACCGCCCCAGCCGAGCTCGTAATAGGCCCAGTAGGAACCCATGGCGATGCCGCCGGTGAGGAACATCCAGGCGACCAGCGTCCATGGCCGCACCCAGCGCGCCCAGGAGGCGTCGATGCGGCCCTCGATCAGCGCCGCGACCGAGAAGGAAAAGCAGACCGAGAAGCCGACATAGCCGAGATAGAGCAGCGGCGGGTGGATGGCGAGGCCGAGGTCCTGCAGGACCGGATTGAGGTCGCGCCCCTCGACCGGCGCCGGATTGAGGCGGATGAACGGGTTGGAGGTCGTCAGGATGAACAGGAAGAAGGCCGCGCCGATCATGCCTTGCACGGCAAGCACATTGGCCTTGAGCGTCGCCGGCAGATTGTTGCCGAAGACGGCGACGAGCGCGCCGAAGAAGGTCAGGATCAGCACCCACAGAAGCATCGAGCCTTCGTGGTTTCCCCAGGTGCCGGTGATCTTATAGATCATCGGCTGCAGCGAATGGGAATTTTCCCAGACGTTGGCCACCGAGAAGTCCGAGCCGGCATAGGCGCTTGCAAGGGCCGTGAAGGACAGCGCCGTAAGCGCGAAGCCGGTGACGGTGACCGGGCCGCCGACCGCCATCAGCCGCTGATTGCCGGTGCGGGCGCCGACCAGCGGCACCAGCATCTGCACCAGCGACAGCGCGAAGGCGAGCACGAGGGCGAAATGTCCGGTCTCAACCATTATTGGCTCTTGCTTTCCACCCAGACGCCCTTGGCCTTCAGGCCGTCGGCGACTTCCTTCGGCATATAGCGCTCGTCATGCTTGGCCAAGACGCTGTCGGCGACGAAAACCCCGTCCGGACCGAAAGCGCCTTCGGTTATGACGCCCTGCCCCTCGCGGAAGAGATCGGGCAGGATGCCGGTATAGGTCACCTTCACCGATTTCTGCCTATCGGTGACCGAGAAGGCGACAGTTGCGCCGCTGCCGCGCACGACGGTGCCGTTTTCGACGAGGCCGCCAAGGCGGATGCGCTGTCCGGGCGGGACGCTTGCCGTCGCCAGTTCTGCCGGCATGTAGAAATAGGAGGCCTTCTGGCCGAGCGCGTAGAAGGTGAGTCCGGCGGCCGCGGCGAGGAAGGCCAACCCCGCCACGATCACCGACAATCGCTTCTGCTTGCGCGTCATCTCTTACTCCGTCGCCGTCACGCCGAGGGAGGCGGCGAAGGCGGTGAACTTCTTGGCTTGCTCGCTGTCGGCCCCAAAGGCGGCGACAGCGCGGCCGAGCGCCTCGCGCGCCTGATCGGGCTTGCCGAGCACGGCATAGGAACGAATGAGGCGCATCCATCCTTCCTCGTCGCGGGGATTCTGCTTCAATTTGTCATCGAGGCCCGCGACCATCGTTTCGATCATCGCCTGCCGGTCCTGCGGCGACATCTGCTGCGCGGCTTCCATCTGCTGGGCATCCGGCCCGCTCGCCGGCGCGCCCGCCGCGACCGCCGTCTGGCCAGCCTCGGCAAGCGCCTGCTGGACGGCGCTGCGCCAAGGCGAATCCGGCGGAAGCTGGCCGAGCATCTTTTGCCAGGCGGCGACAGCCTCGTCCTTCCTGCCTTCCTGGGCAAGGCCTACCCCCAGGTAGAAATTCGCCTTGGCATTGGCCGGATCGAGCTTGAGAGCCGCCTCGAAGGCGTTTTGCGCATCGGCCGAAACGATGCCGCCGGCAGCGCTCGCGATCGCCTCGCCGAGACCAGCCTGGCGCACCGCGCTGTCGCCGTCGAGGCGAATGGCGTTGCGGTAGGCGGTTATCGCGTCGGGAAAGCGCTGCAGGCGAAGATAGATCGGCGCCAGCACGTCCCAGCCCTTGCCGTCCGACGGATTGGCGGCGAGATGCGCTTCGGCGCGTGCGACCAGCTCGTCGACCGAGGAATCGGCGGGATTCTTGGCGAGACGTTCGGCCAGAGGCTGCGAAGGCAGATCGGGCGAGCCGAGCACGCCGTACAGCCCCCAGCTCAGTAGCGGAACGGCAAGCACGGCCAGGCTGGCGATCAACCTGATGCCGCGGGAGGAGGAGGCGCTGGCGGCGGCCGGCCGCTCGGCCGCGCCGAGACGCAGGATGCGGCGGCCGATCTCGGCGCGCGCCTCCTCGGCCTCGCCCGGCTGGATCAGGCCGCGCGCCACGTCGCGATCCAATTCGGAAAGCTGGTCGCGATAGACTTCGAGGTCGTGGTCGCCAGGCGCCGATGCACCCTTCATGCCGCCGGTGAGCGGCAATAGCACCGCCAGGCTGGCGCCCAGCGTGAGGATTGCGGCTATGACCCAGAACAGCATGGCTCTTCCAATAAAGGCAGAGCCCTGCCCTGCCAACACAAGCATACTGCGACGCTTTGACGGCGGATGCTCTGTCCGGCCTTGATGTATATCAAATGGGCCGATTTATCAGGTCAGCGGCGTCCAACTGCCGTCGGCGTTGCGGCAGGCGGTGCCGCGCGCGGTGACGCCCGCGCCGCCGTTGAAGACGGTGTGGGTGTACTGGCGGCAATCCTGGGAGCCGACCCGATAAGGCTGGGCCGCGACCACCTCGCCATAATGGGAGGCGTTGTCGCCCTTCCACGTCACCTTCTGGCCGCTGGTGTTGTATTCCAGCGCCTTGTACTCCGCCTCCAGCGCCTTGCGCTTTTCGGCGTCGCTCAGACCCGAGCCGATCGATCCGCCGATAAGCCCGCCATTCATCGCCGCGACGATGCTGGTCGACACCTTGCCGCCGGAGGGCGGCGTCGAAACAGGCGTGACCGGGGAGGTTGGACCGCCCCTGCCGAGTGTCGTGCAGCCGGAAACGGCGAGCAGGGCGGAAACGAGCGCGACGCGGATCTTCATGCCAACAACCGGTTCTCTTGAGCGGAATGAGCTTCTTGAGCGAAATGGACTTCTTGAGAGAGATGGTTAGGCGACCGCGCCATCAGGGAAGCATCCTGGCCATAGTGTTGATATTTGTCGGAAATTTGGCCGTCAGCCACTGCTCGCAAATCGATAAAAAACATCATTGAAGGCTCCGCAATCTCACTACCGCCCTCAAGCCGCCCATGCCCGACCGTTCCAGCGCCAGCGAGCCTCCATACTCGTTGACGAGGTCGGCGACAATGGCAAGGCCAAGCCCCGTTCCCGGCTTCGTCTCGTCCAGTCTCTTGCCACGCTTCAACACCTCTCGCGCGCTGTCTTCGGGAATGCCCGGACCGTCATCCTCTATAACGATTTCAAACAGGTTGCCGCTTCCCGAAATAGTGGCGATCGTCACGGCAACAGCGCTCTTTGCCCATTTCATCGCATTGTCGAGCAGATTGCCGAGCAGTTCCTCGAGATCCTCGCGCTCGCCGGCAAAGACAATCTCGGCCGGCGGCAGGGACAGCGTCAGCCGCGTTTGCGGATTGAGCTTGCGCAGAACGCGCACCATGCGCTCGACCAGCGGCGAAACTGGCGTGCGGAAGACGACGCTGTCGCGCTGGGCGGCGACGCGGGCGCGCTGCAGGTAATGATCGACCTGCTTCTGCATGGAAGCCGCCTGGTCGGCGATCAGCTGGCCCTTGGCGCCGCCGAGCGCGCGGCCCTCATTGATCAGCACGGCTAGAGGCGTCTTCAGCGAATGGGCGAGGTTGCCGACCTGGGTGCGCGAGCGCTCGACGATGCGCCGGTTGTTCTCGATCAGCGCATTGGTCTCGTTGGCCAGCGGCTCGATCTCGGCCGGGAAGCTGCCGTCGAGGCGCTGGGCCGTGCCTTCGCGCACCATGGCGAGCGCATTGCGGACCCGGCGCAAGGGCTGGAGGCCCAAGAGGATGGCGATGGCATTGATGGCGATCATGCCGACCCCGAACAGCGACAGATAGGTGAGCAGGCGGCGCTGGAAGCTGGCGATCTCCTGCTCGAGCTCGCTATGATTGCCCATGACGCGGAAGCGGGCGGCGCGGTTCTTGGCGTCCAGCACGAACTCGCTCTCGAACACTTCGAGCTGCTCGCCCTTGATGCCTTCCATCGAGTAGCTGCGCTGGAAGTTCGCGTTGAACGGGACCTCCGCGACGCTCGGCGACAGGAGCGAGGTCGTCATCGAGGAAGAATGGATTTCGCCATGCACGCCCTCGGAGGCAGGCTCCACCGACCAGTACCAGCCGGAATTCGGCTCGGAAAAGCGCAGATCGCCAAGGTCGGGCGCTCCGGTCAGCGCGCCGTTGTCGGAAATGCCGACCGAGCCGATCAGGTTGAACAGATGAGCCGAGAGCAGGCTGTCGAAGCCGCGCTCGCTGGCCTGGCGGTAAAGCGTGGTGATGAGGGTGAAGATGACGACCAGCGTCAGGATCGCCCAGATGGTCGAGAAAGCGATGACGCGGAAGGTCAGCGAGCGCGGCCAGAGCCGCAGCCTTGAAATCCACCTTCCCATCGCTGGCTTCAGCGGTTCCGCGTCACGCCTCCGGCTCTCGCATGCGATAGCCCATGCCACGCACGGTTTCGATCATGTCGATGCCCATCTTCTTGCGAAGCCTGCCGACAAACACCTCGATGGTGTTGGAATCGCGGTCGAAATCCTGGTCGTAGAGATGCTCGACCAGCTCGGTACGCGACACCACCTCGCCCATATGATGCATCAGATAGGCGAGCAGCCGGAACTCGTGCGAGGTGAGCTTCAGCGGCATGCCATTGACGTCGGCCTTGGACGCCTTGGTGTCGAGGCGCAGCGGGCCGCAGGTGAGCTCCGAAGATGCATGGCCGGCCGCACGGCGGATCAGGGCCCGCACTCGGGCGAGCACCTCCTCGATATGGAAGGGCTTTGTGACATAATCGTCGGCGCCGGCGTCGATGCCGGCAACCTTGTCGCTCCAGCGGTCGCGGGCGGTGAGGATCAGCACCGGCATCTTGCGGCCGCCGCGGCGCCAACGCTCGACGACGCTGATGCCATCCATCTGCGGCAGGCCGATGTCGAGGACCACGGCATCGTAAGGCTCGGTCTCGCCGAGGAAATGCCCCTCCTCGCCGTCATAGGCCCGGTCGACGACATAGCCGGCATCGACCAGCGCCTCGGCCAGTTGCCGGTTGAGATCCTTGTCATCCTCGACGACGAGCACGCGCATGGGTTGAAGCCTGTTGCTGGATAGACGTATAGGCCGATTCCGCCGGCCTGGGAAACGAGAGGGGTCAGCCCATCGGGACGACGATTTCCGAGCGGCGCGGCCGCTGTCCGTCCTTACCGGGGACGAGCACGACGATGACGCAGACCTGCTGGCCGCCCCGCGTCGCCTGCGACGCCTTGGCGAGCGTGCCTCCGTTCTGCGCGGCGACCTGCTGGCCGATGGCGTAGCAATCGCTGGCGGCGAGCACCACCGGCTGATCGGCCGACGGCTCGATGGCCGGCAGGGCGATCGCCTGCGACGCAAGCCCGGCCGCGGCAAGCGCCAGCACTGCTTTGCGAAGATGTGAGCCAAGGTTTTTCATGATCACGGTTCTAACGCATATGGGCTGAACGTGAAATGAACGGTGAACGATCGAAAATCATGCCCGCCATTCCCCCGCGCCTGGCGGTGCCAAGGCTCCCTCAAGCCCGGCTTCGAATTCATAGCCGGAAAAGCACTTGATCCGCTACGCTTTTTGGCCTGCCTTCACCGCGCACTGCGCTAGCTAGTGTAGAAACGCCGGACGGCCATGGAGGATGCGATGACGCGCGAGGATATTGCCGGTCTCTATCGGGGCTACATCGCCTGCCTGAACGAGCAGGATTGGGACAATCTCGGCCGCTTCGTCGGCGAGGAGGTCCAGTATAATGGCGATACGATCGGGCTTTCGGGTTACCGCCGCATGCTGGAAGGCGATTTCGAGGCCATTCCCGACCTGCGCTTCAATATCGAGCTTCTGATCTCGGAGCCGCCGCGCGTGGCGGCGCGCCTGCATTTCGACTGCCGGCCCAAGGGCGTGCTGTTCGGCCTGCCTGTCCACGGCAAGCGCGTCTCCTTCGCCGAGAACGTCTTTTACGAGTTCCATGACGGGCGGATTCGCGAAGTCTGGTCGGTCATCGACAAGGCCGCCATCCAGGCGCAGCTGTAGGCCAAGGCGCTTCGCGTGAAACCGATTCAAACGCCGCGCTTAAACCGTTGTTTTGATGAATATTTCGGAGCCGCCAGCTCTACTGCTGGGCGACATGTATCGGCGCAGCCTCTCAGGCGGCTTCCTGCGTCAGCGCGCGGAAGCGCAGCAATCCATGATGGACGGCCAGATCCTCGTCATAGCGGGCCTCGGCGAATTCCAGCGACAGGCGCGTCTGGCCGCGCGAACCGATCGAAAATGCCGCGCCGTCGAGCCGCGCCCTGATGCTGTCCATGATGAGGCGTGTCTCGGCCTCGCCCTGGGCTTTCGACCAGATATGCAAGGTGACCAACTGGTCGCTGTCGTTGTCGGCGCCGGTCTCGAGGTCGAAGGCGCTGGTGCGGCCGTAAGTCACGTTCGGAAAGGCGGCCTTGTCGCTCGCCTGCTCGAGCAGGCGAGCGACAAGGCCGCCTTTCCGAACGTGACTTACGGCCGCACCAGCGCCTTCGAC
>NZ_RZSA01001440.1:0-1135 GCF_003998075.1 Mesorhizobium sp. M2A.F.Ca.ET.037.01.1.1
GCGTATAGGGCACGGCCTGCACCGCGTGGATGCGATGCGGCACGTGACGGGGCGAGGCGCCTTCGCGGATCGCTTTGCGAATTCGCATGGCGAGCTCGGGGGTCAGCGCAAAGCCGTCGTTGAGCTTGACGCAGAGCACGATCTCCTCGTCGCCTTCGATGGGCGCGCCAAAGACCAGGCAATCCTCGATCTCGGCAAAATTCTCGCAGGCGGCGTAGATTTCCGCCGTGCCGATCCGCACGCCGCCGGGCTTCAGCGTCGTGTCCGAGCGGCCGTGGATGACGCCAGAGCCGTAAGCCGTCATCTCGGCGACGTCGCCATGTGTCCAGATCTCGCGGCGTGCGGCGAAGTAGGTGGCGTGATAGCGCGCGTCGCCGTCCTTGCCCCAGAAGGCCAGCGGCATGGACGGGAACGGCTCGGTGCAGACGAGATCGCCCTGCCGGCCGATGACCGGCGCATTGCGCTCGTCCATGACGCCGACGGCGAGGCCGAGCCCTTTCACGGTCAGCTCGCCGCGCCGCACAGGATGGATCGGCGATCCCAGCAGGAAGCAGCCGATGATCTCGGTGCCGCCGGAGATCGAAGCGAAGATCATGTCGCGCTTCACATGATCGTAGACCCAGTCGAACTGCCCGGGTGAGACGGGCGCACCGGCCGACAGCAGCGAACGCAGCGACGAGAGATCATGCAGGCGCCCCGGCGCGTAACCTTCGGCGGCAAGTGTCGCCAGGTATTTAGGACTGGTGCCGAAATGCGTGACGCGAGCGCGCTCGGCCATTTTCCAGAGCGGACTGGGGTCGAGGCGATCGGCCGATTTCAGGATCGGCGCGCCGTCATAGAGCACCACGCTCGCGCCGCAGGCCAGACCTGAGATCAGCCAGTGATACATCATCCAGGCGGTGTTGGTGTACCAGCTCATGACGTCGCCCGGGCGGACGTCGCCGTGGAGCAGGTGCTCCTTCAGGTGCTGGAGCAGCACGCCGCCGGCGCGATGGACGATCGCCTTCGGCGCGCCTGTCGTGCCGGAGGTGTAGAGCACATAGGCCGGGTGGTCGAAGGGCACGCGCTCGAAACTGAGAGGAGCGTCGCGGCCGAAATCGTCGAACGAAATGCGATCCGCCGCGCAATCCGGCTT
>NZ_RZSA01001441.1:0-1135 GCF_003998075.1 Mesorhizobium sp. M2A.F.Ca.ET.037.01.1.1
GGTTACGATTTCGACACCGCTCCCATCAACCAAGTCGGCGCTCCGGGCAACGATGGCAATCACTTCAATGGTGGCCTTTTAACAATCACAAGTTCTGGCTCGGTGGGCGCAACGGGCCCTGCGGGTGCGACGGGCGCTACTGGCGCCACGGGCGCGACCGGAGCAACGGGTGCTACGGGCGCAACCGGGGCAACTGGTGACACGGGTTCGACCGGTTCCACGGGTTCAACTGGCTCGACTGGTTCGACCGGATCCACTGGCTCGACTGGTGCGACCGGCGCAACTGGTGACACGGGCGCAACCGGGGCAACAGGCGATACAGGCGCGACTGGAGCCACCGGTGCGACTGGTTCCACGGGCTCGACAGGCGCGACCGGCGCAACTGGTGCCACGGGCGATACGGGCGCGACTGGAGCCACGGGTGCGACTGGAGCAACAGGCGATACAGGTGCTACAGGGACCACGGGCTCCACGGGCGCGACTGGTTCCACGGGCTCGACAGGCGCGACCGGCGCAACTGGTGCCACGGGCGATACGGGCGCGACTGGAGCCACGGGTGCGACCGGAGCAACAGGCGATACAGGTGCTACAGGGACCACGGGCTCCACGGGCGCGACCGGTGCCACGGGCTCGACAGGCGCGACCGGCGCAACTGGTGCCACGGGCGACACGGGCGCGACTGGAGCCACGGGTGCGACCGGAGCGACCGGAGCAACAGGCGATACGGGTGCTACAGGGGCCACCGGCTCCACGGGCGCAACCGGTGCCACCGGTGCTACGGGTTCGACCGGTGCCACGGGTGAGACCGGTTCAACTGGAGCGACAGGTGCCACTGGCTCGACGGGCGCTACGGGTTCGACCGGAGCCACAGGCTCGACTGGAGCAACGGGTGCGACTGGAGCGACTGGTTCGACCGGAGCCACTGGCTCGACGGGCGCTACAGGCTCGACCGGTGCCACAGGTTCGACCGGAGCCACTGGTTCGACGGGCGCTACAGGCTCGACCGGAGCAACGGGTGCGACTGGAGCAACGGGTTCGACCGGAGCCACCGGCTCGACGGGCGCTACGGGTTCGACCGGAGCAACGGGTTCGACCGGAGCAACTGGCGCGACCGGAGCGACTGGCTCGACCGGAG
>NZ_RZSA01001442.1:0-1134 GCF_003998075.1 Mesorhizobium sp. M2A.F.Ca.ET.037.01.1.1
GCACTCCCAGCTCGTCTACAAGCACGCCATTTCCACGATCATGCCGAGCCAGCCGGTTCAGATGTTCGATGGCGAGGAAAGCCAGGGCGCCTGATTGGCACGTGATAAGGACGCGGACCGCAGCGTTCGCGGAAAACAAGGACATCAACTCGGGCCGGAAGCCAAGGATCCGACCCGGGCTGTCGTCATTGTGCCGGTGCTTACCCGCCAGCCGCGCGGCGACGAGGAAACCAGCCGTCCGCGTCTGACCCGCTCGGCGGATGCCCGCCATGACGAGGCGGTAGGGCTTGCCAGCGCCATCGACCTCAACCCGGTCCACACCGCGGTGGTGACGGTCGCCGACCCGCGTCCGGCGACGCTGCTCGGCAGCGGCAAGGTGGCCGAGTTCGCCGACATCGTGAAAGAACGCAAGGCGGAACTGGTCATTGTCGACCATCCGCTGACGCCGGTGCAGCAGCGCAATCTCGAAAAGGAACTGAATGCCAAGGTGCTCGACCGCACCGGGCTGATCCTCGAGATCTTCGGCGAGCGGGCGCGCACCAAGGAAGGCACGCTGCAGGTCGAGCTCGCGCATCTCAACTACCAGAAGGGTCGGCTGGTGCGCAGCTGGACCCACCTCGAGCGGCAGCGCGGCGGCGCCGGCTTCCTCGGCGGCCCCGGTGAAACCCAGATCGAATCCGACCGCCGCATCCTGCAGGACAAGATCACCAAGCTGAAGCACGAGCTGGAAACGGTGCGGCGCACGCGCGACCTGCACCGCGCCAAGCGCAAGAAGGTGCCTTTTCCGGTGGTGGCGATCGTGGGCTACACCAATGCCGGCAAGTCGACGCTGTTCAACCGGCTGACCGGGGCAGGGGTGCTGGCCGAGGACATGCTGTTCGCCACGCTCGACCCCACCTTGCGGCGCGTGCGGCTGCCGCACGGCACGCCGATCATCCTGTCGGATACGGTCGGCTTCATCTCCGACCTGCCGACGCATCTGGTGGCCGCCTTCCGGGCGACGCTGGAAGAGGTGGTCGAAGCCGATCTCGTCATCCACCTGCGCGACATCTCAGACCCCGATACGGCGGCGCAGGCCGAGGATGTCGAGCGCATCCTTGCCGATCTTGGCGTCGATGCCAGTGACGCCAAGCG
>NZ_RZSA01001443.1:0-1133 GCF_003998075.1 Mesorhizobium sp. M2A.F.Ca.ET.037.01.1.1
CACCGCGGTCAATTGCGAGAAGCGATCGGCGGAGATCAGAGGCACCTCGACGCTGCCGTTCGGCATCGGGCTCAGCGCCCGCAGCGCTTGCAGCCGGGTGAAGGCGCTGCGCACCGGCATGTCGCTGGTGCCGAGTTCCTTGGCGAGCTTGCGCGAGGTCAGCTTCTGGCCAGGCTGCAACTGTCCGGACATAAGGGCCCGAACCAGCTCCAGATAGACTTTCTCATGCAGTGGAACGGTATCGACAGCGGTCAGTCCGATTCGCGATTTGTCGGCCATTGGCTCTCGTTGCTTCGTCGTCCTGAAAGCTGCTTCGTCGCTCTATCCGCCGCGGGGACAGGTTCCGATGGCATTGGGACGCACGATAGACGGTTAACGCGCGCTGCCGCAAGGGAGCGCGCGCCCGTCCCCCAACCGCGTCATTGCGACTGCGACGTTATCGGACCCCGATGCCCGCCAAAAGGCCGCCGTCTATCCTGTAGTCCGCCCCGGTGCAGAAGCTTGCCTTGGACGAGCATAGGAAGGCGATCAGTTCCGCCACTTCCTCCGGCTCGCCGATGCGGCCGAGCGGATGCGCTTCGCCGAAGCGTTTGAAGGCCGCCTCGACATCCGCATTGGGATCGTCGGCGCGGGCGGCGCGTTCGAGGATCGGGGTACGCACGGACCCCGGGCTGACGGAGTTCACGCGGATGCCTTTTCGGGCATAGTCGAGCGCCAGCGAGCGCGTCAGCGTGTGGATCGCGCCCTTGGTGGTGGCGTAGGCGGCGACATTCTCCTGGCAAGCGGTGCCCTGCACCGAGGCGACGTTGACGATGGCGCCGCCGCCGCGCTTGATCATCTCCGGTATGCCGAAACGGGCGGTGAGATAGATCGATCCGACATTGACCGACATCGCCCGGTTCCAGGTCTCGAAATCCGTCGTCGTGGCCGTGCCGTAGGGATGCACGGCGGCCGAATTGACGATGACGTCCAGCCCGCCAAATTTCTCGACGCCGGAAGCGATCGCCCTCTCGACCTGGTCGGGCACGGCAACGTCCGTGGCGAGCACGAGGGCGGCGGCGCCCGCGCGGTTGAGCTCGGCCTGCAGCATCGCGTTGGCGGCTTGGTCGATGCCCAGCGCGATGATCGCGGCG
>NZ_RZSA01001444.1:0-1133 GCF_003998075.1 Mesorhizobium sp. M2A.F.Ca.ET.037.01.1.1
GCTCGGATCAGATACTGCCGTTGGAAACCTTGCGCGCCTTCGATGCCGCGGCGCGCACGGGGAGTTTTTCCGCGGCGGCCGAAAAACTCAACCTCACCCATGGCGCGGTGAGTCGCCAGATTGCCAAGCTCGAGGACTGGCTCGGCTTGAAAGTGTTCGAGCGCAATGCGCGCGGCGTGTCGCTGACCATCGAGGGCAATCGCCTGCATCTTCGCACCACAGAGGCCTTCGCGCTGATTTCGGTCAATTCCGACCGCTGGGTCGAGCCGCGCGGCACGGCCGTGGTGCGGCTGGCCTCGATCCCCTCGGTGAGCGGATTATGGCTGATGCCGCGCATGGCCGCATTGGAAAACCATCCGACCAAGTTGCGCATCGTGCTCGATGTCGACAATCGCCAGGCCGACCTTGCCGACGAAGGCATCGACCTTTCGGTGCGCTGCGGGCGCGGCCGCATCCCGGGCCGCGTCTCGGTGCAGCTTTTCGAGGAGCAGATTTTCCCCATCGCCTCGCCGGAGCTCGCCAAGGAGATCGGACGGGGCGACCCTGCGCGGCTGCTGAAGTACCCGCTGATCAACGATTCCGATGCATCCGGATGGCGTGCATGGCTCGCCGCGCAAGACATCGATTACCGCCCCCGTCCGCAGGACCGGCGTTTCGAGGATTACAATCTGGTTCTGGACGCGGCGGCGCATGGGCTGGGCATTGCGCTGGCGCGGCCGCCGCTGACCGCGGACCAGCTCCGGTCCGGCCGTATCGTTGCCGTCGATGAGCGCGTTGCGCTCAATCCAGTGTCCTATTGGATGGACCGTCCGGTCGGCCGGCCGCGCGCGGCGGCGGCAGATCTGGCCGGGCGCATCGCCGAACAGGCGGGGCTTGCTCGGGAAAAGCTCGAAGCTTTCCTTCAGGATGACGTCTAGGGCATTCACCGTTTCACGAAAACGGTGAAATGCCCATCTCCTTCGGGCGGAAAACCGTTCACACTTTTCCTGGAATTGCTCTAGCGAAGCAGCAGGACCATGATCGTTGCCGTCACCGCCGAGACGATGGCCGTGACAACCGAGATCGTCCAAAGGGATATCGGCGCGGATTCCGATCGCGGCGCGTGACCAGCCGGGCGGATCGCGGCGCCCCGA
>NZ_RZSA01001445.1:0-1132 GCF_003998075.1 Mesorhizobium sp. M2A.F.Ca.ET.037.01.1.1
GTGCGGACATGCGAGATGTCCTTGCCGTCAAGCACGATACGCCCCGAAGCCGGCGTGACCAGCCCGGTCAGCGCGTTGATGGTCGAGCTCTTGCCGGCGCCGTTGGGTCCGAGCAGGGCGACCAGCTCGCCCTGCCCGACTTCCAACGACAGCTCGCGCACCGCCATGACGGCGCCATAGCGCACGACAAGCTTCTCGACCTTTAGCACGTCCTCCCGCCCCGCTTAGTTCAGTGCCGGAACGAAGGTCGGCGGCGTGTCGGTGATCAGCACCCGCTTGCCGTCGGCAAAGCCCATCACCGGAACGGCCTTCACCGGATAGCCCTTCTTCTCGGCAAAGGAGATCGTCGGCGCTGTGGTGCCCGGATAACCGCCGGGAGCGCGGATCGCTTCGCGCAAGGCGGCGGGGTCGACGGTGCCGGCCTTCTTCGCCGCTTCATAGCTGATCTGCACCATGTCGGCGCCGAGCGCGTCGAAGATGCCGTTGATCTTGTAGCCATCGGCCTTGCACTGGGCGAGGAATTTGTCGATCGGGCCGTCGACGCCGGTCGCGCCATGGGTCGCGAACATCACCTTTTCCAGCGACTTCGGATCGCCGACGGTGCCTTCCAGCGACTTGTCGTCGAAAGCGTCGCAGCCGGCCACCCAGCCATCATAGCCGTTGGCGCGCAATTGCCGGATCAGGATGCCGACATCGGGCAGCACGGCGCAGATATGGATGGCGTCCGGCTTCTGCGGCAGCGCCTTGATCGAGGCGATCTGCGGCGACCAGTCGGTGGTGCCGTAGGAATAGTTGAACTTGCCGACCACCTTGCCGCCGAGATGCTCGAACACCTCGCCGAACCACTCCGGCAGCTTCTCCGAGTAGGAACCGGCATCGGGCGACACCATCAGCGCCACGGTCCGCGCGCCCTTGCCGTAAAGCGCGTTGGCGGTGGCTGAGGCGTTGATCGGATCGGGCACCGCCCCGGCGATGAAATTGTCGAGCCCGGCCTGCTGCATTTCGAGCTGCGTGTTCGGCGCCGAGAACACGGTGGCGCCATAGGGCTGAGCGGTCTGCGCCATCGGGATCAGCGCATCCGGGAACGGCACGCCGGTGATGACCTGCGCGCCGGCATCGAGGAATTTCTGGC
>NZ_RZSA01001446.1:0-1131 GCF_003998075.1 Mesorhizobium sp. M2A.F.Ca.ET.037.01.1.1
CGACACGGTCTGATTTGTCATGCCGCATCATCCGTAAGGGGCACGCCGAGCGCCGGCAAGTCAGCCGGCACCGGCATGCGGATGGTGAAGATCGCGCCGGGACGGTCGGTGCGGTTGGCCGCCGCGATCGTGCCGCCCATCGCCTCGATGAAGCCGCGGCTGATCGACAGGCCGAGGCCCGTGCCGGCACGCACCTGGTCGCGTTTGCGCACGCGGTAGAACGTATCGAATATCCGCTCCAGGTCGCCCGGTGGGATACCCGGCCCCTCATCCATTACCTGCAGGATGACGGCGCCATTGTCGACCCAGGCCTGCAGCCGGATGATCGAGCCGGGCGAGGCATATTTGGCGGCATTGTCGAGGAGGTTGAACAGCGCCTGCTCGAACAGCACGGGATCGAGCCGCAGCATCGGCAGGTCGGCCGGAATGTCGGTCTCTATTGTGTGCTCGGCGGTGATCTTCTGCGCCCGGTTCAGCGCCGAGCCGACGACATCGCCGACATAATGGAGCGCGTAATTCGGCTCCATCGCGCCCGATTCGATCCTGGTCATGTCGAGCAGATTGGCGATGAAGCGGTTCAGCCGCTCCGACTCGCTGACGACCGTCGACAGAAGCTCCGCGCGATCCTTTTCCGGCAGCGCCGGCGCGAATTCCTTCAGCGTGCCGGCCGCGCCCATGATCGCGGCGAGCGGCGTCTTCAGGTCGTGCGAGATCGAGGTGAGCAGCGCCGAGCGCAACCGGTCCGCTTCGGCCGCAAGCCGGGCGCGGTCGACATCGGCGACCAGCTGGACCCGCTCGATGGCCACGGCGGCCTGGTCGGCCAAGGCGTCGAGCAAGCGTTGCTGCTCGGGCGTCAGCAGCGGTCCCTGCTTGTCATTGTCGAGGCCGACCACCCCGATCGCCGTCCGCCCCGTCCGCAAGGGGAGATAGAGGCGTTTTGCGCCGGGCAAGGTGTCGGCGCCGCGGCCGGCTGCGCGGTTGTGCTCCCAGGCCCAGCGCGCGGCCGCGATATCGGCCTCGGCCAGGGTATCGTCCGGCGGATAGCCGGCCTTGACGGTGATGGTGCCGTTTTCCGGCAGAAGCAGCACGACCCGGACCTTCAGCATCGAGGCGATCTGGAAGGCCGTGGCC
>NZ_RZSA01001447.1:0-1129 GCF_003998075.1 Mesorhizobium sp. M2A.F.Ca.ET.037.01.1.1
CCGGCGCGTCGCTCGCGGCGAGTTGCACGGTGACCGGCCGGAAGCGGCCGCCCTCATAGACGCGGTAGGTGCCGATCGCATGGCCGGAAAAGTTGCTCATCGCCCAAGGATAGAAGATGCCGACGGCGGCGCCGGCGATGAGGAGAAGGACAGAGAGGAAGCGCATTCAGACCCTTGGCTGTTTTGTTCGGCTAGCGGCTGTCCGCTCTATCTTTTTTTGACGCAATTCCGGACGGAAAACCGCCCACACTTTTCTGCTCTAGCGGTCTTCCCCTCGGGCAGCTTCGCGGACTCGCTCCATCTCGTCCAGAAACATTTCCAGGCCAAGCTCGAATGTCTTGTCGAAGCCGGCGCTGCCGAAATAGGCGCCGGCCTTCACAACGCTCGGATAGTCGCGCGCCAGCTCCTCGTCGCTGACCGTGGTGACGGCCGAAGGCCCCTTGGCGTAGCCGGCCGTCTCGTCGAGGATTGCGCCCATCAGATAGTAGCCGGCGGCGCGGAACAGGCGGGCGCTAAGCTCGGGGCCGAAGCCGCCATCCTCGAACAGGCCGATGATGGCGTTGAGCTTGGCAAGGCAGGGCGGCGAGTTCATGCGGTAGACGACGATGAAGGGCGCGAAGGCCGGGTGCTCGGTGGCGACACGGCGGAACTCCTGCATGCCGATGCGGGCCCGCTCGCGCCAGGGCAGATCAGCGCCAGGTATGACGAGCCCGCTCATCTGGCGGTCGACCAGCGCCTCGTAGAGATGCGCCTGCGAGGGAAAGTGGTGATAGATGCTCATCGCCTCGCAGCCGAGCCTGGCGGCGAGCTTGCGCATCGAAAAGCCGGACAGCCCTTCCCGCTCGATCACCTTGAAGGCAGCATCCTCGATCATCTCGCGGGAGAGCTTGCCGCGGGGGCGCTTTCTTTTGCTCGATGCATCCATGGCGGCGCTTGACAACTTACACTGTAAGGTTCATCGTTCGCATACCTTACATCGTAAGGCTAACAAAAACCAGAGGAGAACATCATGTCAGTCATTCGCATCGCCTCAGCCGTGCATTCCTGCCTTCGTTCCGCCTCGCTCATCGCCATCGCGGGCGCGTTTGCCGTGGCGCTCGCATCCGCGCCCGCCCGGGCTGATGACTAC
>NZ_RZSA01001448.1:0-1119 GCF_003998075.1 Mesorhizobium sp. M2A.F.Ca.ET.037.01.1.1
GTCGTCTGCAACTCGCCCTCGATTGCAAGGATGACCGGGAACACGACAGGCGAAACCTTCGCCGAGCCGGACAGAACGGCGCGGACCTGCACATTGCCCGTGTAGAAGGACTGTAGCTCCCAGGCTTGGCCCGGGTTTAGCAGGGTGACGGAGCCGTCGTCGAGTTGCACTTCGAAATGCATGGCGGCGGCCGCGGTCGGCAGCTCGACCTCGGCGCGGATCAAGAGGTCGCTCATGTTGGCGACCGCGAAGGTGCCGACATTCACGGTCTGGGCCGCCGGAGCGAACCTGGCGGCGATGAGCTGGAAACAGACGTCCTCGTCCTGATGCGGCGTCCAGGTCACCGCGTTCGACGACGACAGCATGACGCCGACCGAATAAGGCTGCGCTGCGACCGGCTGCTGCAGGTCCGCGTCAAAGTCGCCGAGCTTCGCGGTCTTGATCGAATGATTGCCGTCATTGGTCTTGACGACGAAGGCATATTCGACGCCGGCCGGCAGCCAGATCGGGTAAGGGAAGCGTATCTCGCTCCATTGGCCGATGATCGCCTCGTGCATGTCGTAGAAGGCCTGAGCGATCACGTTGACCGTCGGAATGCCGTTGGCCACCTCGACCATTTCGAACACGATCGGGTTGGCCCGGTCGCCGATCAGGCAGACCTTCAGGTTGACGCCGGCGATGTGGCGGCCTTCCGTCAGCGTGAATGTCTGCGCCAGCGGATCGGACCGGCTGCCGCCATTGCCTCCGCCGCCGCCACCGCCGCCGGTCTCGCGTGGCGCGGTGACCGATGTCTGCTGCACCGTGGTCGTTATCACCCGGCGCAACGTCTCGATCTCGATCGTGCCCTGCCCGACGAAGATCGCGGCCGCCTTCGATCCGCCCTGCCCTTCGGCGACCAGGCCTTTCGAGCCGGCAGGCACGTTGGCAGGGATGGTGAAGTTGCCGACGATCTGCCCGGCGCCGTCGCCATGCAGGCCACCCGGGTTGACGTCGATGCCGTCGAATTCGAGCTTGGTCAGGTTCTCGCCGGCGCCGAAGCCATGGATGGTGAACTGCAGCGAAATCTGGCGCAGATAGGCCAGGGTCTCCTCGCGGGTCGAGCTCTCGATCGTCTCCTTC
>NZ_RZSA01001449.1:0-1119 GCF_003998075.1 Mesorhizobium sp. M2A.F.Ca.ET.037.01.1.1
GGGGCGTGCAGGCTCATCGAGCGCTTGCCGATCTGCCGCAGCGCCCAGTTGACCACCTTGCGAACGAAATTGCGCGGATCGCGGGCATGCTTCTCGATCAGCGGCAGATAGGCAAGGAAGGTTGCGTCCGGCTCTTTCTTCAGATGGACCGCGCTCCAGGCGAGCATGGCAAAGGCGGTGCGGCGGACGAATTCGCGTTCGTCTTCTGCGAATTCGTCGATCAGGCCGCGCCAGAATGGCGTTTCGGCAAACAGGTCGGCAACGGTGTCGACGATCTCCCAGCTGTCGAAATCCGCGGCCCAGCGCCGGCACTGGTTGATGTCGACCTTCTTAGGCTCGCCGGTGAAGGCCGCCATCAGCCGCGCCTCCCGGATGCCGCTTTCCCAGAGCAGAAGCGATCGCTCGTGGTTCTTCTTCAGCTTGCGCGCCAGCGGTCGCAAGTCGGAATTGCCGATGCCAAGCGCGCTCGCCGTGTTGATGCCGAAGCGCGCCATGCCCGCCAGATTCGCCTCCGTGCCGATCGCGCGCAGGTGCGCGACGACGTCGTCGGCGCTCCAGCTCGGGTCGGGCAGGGGCATCGTGGCGCCTATTTTTCCAGGCGTGCAAGCAGCGAGGAGGTATCCCAGCGCTTGCCGCCCATGTCCTGCACGTCCTTGTAGAATTGGTCGATAAGCGCCGTTACCGGCAGCTTGGCGCCGTTGCGGTTGGCCTCGGCCAGGCAGATGCCGAGATCCTTGCGCATCCAGTCGACGGCGAAGCCGAAATCATATTTGCCGGCATTCATCGTCTTATGGCGGTTCTCCATCTGCCAGGAGCCGGCGGCGCCCTTCGAGATCACCTCGACAACCTTCTCGATGTCGAGGCCGGCCTTCTTGCCGAAATGGATACCTTCGGCCAGGCCCTGGACGAGGCCGGCAATGGCGATCTGGTTGATCATTTTCGTCAATTGGCCAGCGCCGGCCGAACCCATCAGCCCGACCATACGGGCGTAGGCGTCAATGACCGGCTTGGCTTTGTCGAAGGCCGACTGCTCGCCGCCGACCATGACGGTCAGGATGCCGTTCTCGGCGCCGGCTTGGCCGCCTGACACGGGCGCGTCGAGAAAGGAGAAGCCTGCCT
>NZ_RZSA01000144.1:0-9650 GCF_003998075.1 Mesorhizobium sp. M2A.F.Ca.ET.037.01.1.1
ATCTCCGGGTTCAGCGCAAAAGCCGACAATTCGAAGCGGACCTGATCGTTGCCCTTGCCGGTGGCGCCATGGGCAATCGCGTCGGCGCCGGTCTCCTGGGCGATCTCGACCAGATGCTTGGTGATCAGCGGCCGGGCGATCGAGGTGCCGAGCAGATAGGTGCCCTCATAGACGGCGTTGGCGCGGAACATCGGGAAGACGAAGTCGGCGACGAACTCCTCGCGCACGTCGACGATGCGGATGTCCTTGATGCCCATCATCTCGGCCTTGCGGCGCGCCGGCTTCAGCTCGCCGCCCTGGCCGAGATCGGCGGTGAAGGTGACGACTTCGGCGCCGAGCTCGGTCTGCAGCCACTTCAGGATGATGGAGGTGTCGAGGCCACCGGAATAGGCGAGCACGACTTTCTTGACGTTTTTGAACTTGGACATTTTTGGCGGTTCCGCAGGAAAAAGCTTCGGGGGCGAGGTATCATGGGGTTTCCAGGCGGCGCAAGAGACGAAGGATGCGGTAGTGTCTCAGTTTGAAATATGAGCGGCTACGGATCGCAGCCGTCCGACTGTCGCGCCATGCGCCGAACTCCTATATGCTTACCGCAAAGCGCGGGAGCTTTCATGTCATACGCAGTCGAAACATGCCCGGACGATGTGGACCGTCTGAAGACGCTTCTCCACAGCCTAGGCGAAGAGGGAAGCCGGATCATCAACGTGATCTGGCAACCGGAGCGGGATGTACCCACCGACATCGGTCCGATAACCCAGCCATCCGGCTACGTCATCGTGTTGGAGTATCCGAGCTAAAGCCGACCGGAGGCCAGAAGCGCCCCGGCGACGTGATCGGCGACGCCGTCCACGTCATGCGTATTGCGACTGGCGAGGAAGCCGACGACACGCTGGATGACGGCAAGCGCGGCCCCTACGAGAAAAGGGTGACATGCGCATAGAGTTCTATGGATTGCATTTTGATCTACCTTCGGATTGGGCCGACAGAACAGATAACGTACCCGAGGGTGTTCCAACCCTTGCCCTTCCCTCCGGAGTTGGAGCGTTTCAGTTCACGATTGCCCGCTATGCTGGAGGCAAACATCCGCGAGTAAGCATAGTTGCACTGCGAAGCATGCTCGCTGAATTTTGCAGAAAGCAGCCCCGAGCGTTTGACGATCCGGTTACAAACATGGGCAAGGTATTTTCTGTCGGGTGCGTGTCCCACGACCTCAGTGAGACACTCGGAGTTTGGTATCTCTCGAATGGAAGTGACGTCGTTTTGGCTACCTACCTCGGTTTGTCATTCGATCATCCAGAAGTCGCGTCAGAGTTGGCTGAAGTCAGGCAATCGATAGCGACTATGGATTTTTGACGGTCCCGAAATTCAAACTGAGACACTACCACGGAAGCCTGCCGGTGGCACAGGCTGGGCCAGATGTTTGCCAGGACAGACGCTGGCGTGGCAGAAAGCGCCGCGTTATAGGGCGCGCGATCCACCCGAGGCGACCCCCGAGGCGACCAATGTCCTTCATTCCCGAGACTTCGACGCTCATCCAATTCGCCATTGCCACCATCATCCTGGCGATCACGCCGGGGCCTGACATGACGTTGTTCGTCTCGCGCACGCTGAGCCAGGGCCGTGCCACCGGCTTCGCCTCGATGGCTGGCGCGCTCACCGGCACGCTGATCCATACAACGCTAGTGGTGGTCGGCATCTCGGCGCTGATCGTCGCCTCGCCTATGGCCTTCTTCGTGCTCAAGATCTTCGGCGCCGGCTATCTGGTGTTCCTGGCCTGGCAGGCGGTGATGAAGGGCTCGGCCTTTTCACCGGAGAAGCGGACAGGACCGCAGGTTTCGCTGTTCCGCAGTTGGGCGGCCGGGCTCGGCGTCAACCTGCTCAACCCCAAGATCATCCTGTTCTTCATGACCTTCCTGCCGCAATTCGTCTCCGCGCATGATCCGAACGCGTCCGGCAAGCTGTTCTTCCTCGGCGTGATGTTCATCGCGCTGTCGATCCCGGTGACGGCGCCGATGGTGCTGGCGGCGGAAAAGTTCTCGGCGGCGATGAAGGCCAGCCCGCGCGTCACCCGCGTGGTCGATTATCTCTTCGGCTGCGTGTTTCGGCCTTCGCGCTCAAGATCCTGACCGCGCAGGCGAAGTAGCTGTCGCTCGGCGCTTGCGGCAATCGGCAAGGGTTCAGCGATATATCTTCACCGCATGCCTTGCCAGAGCGATGATCGCCGCGGCGGCGATGAGCGCGCAGACGCCAGGCCATCCCCAATGGCCGTAGATCTTGACGCCGATCCAAGAGCCGGCGCTGCCGCCGAGGAAAACTGAGGTCATATAGGCCGTGTTGAGCCTGCTGCGGGCGTCGGGCCGGATCGCGAAGACACGCGCCTGGTTGGCGGTCTGACCACTCTGCACGGCGATGTCGAGGAGCAGCATGCCCGCCGTGAGCGCCAACAGGCCTGTTGCTCCGCCAAGCCCGCCGCCGAGCAGGACGATCCCCGCCGCGATGCCGGTGAAAAAGGCGAGCGGGCTGACGACGTCGGGACCCTTGCGGTCGATCAGCCGGCCGACGACCGGCGTGCAGAACACGCTGGCCGCGCCGACCAGCGCGATCAGCCCGACCGCCTGGCCGCCGAGATGGTACAGCGGTCCGCCGAGCAGCAAGGCCAGGCTTGTCCAGGCGGCGGTGAAGCCGCCGAACATCAGCGCCTGGTAAAGGCAGGAGCGGCGCAGCTCCGGCTCGTCGCGAAAGAGGATGAAGGCCGCCGCGACCAGCGACGGGTAACGCTGCGAAGATGTCGGCGCCGTCCTGGGCAGCACCAGGCCAAGCAGGACGGCTAAGGCGAACAGCGCCGCCGCGGCGACCAGGTACGGTCCGCGCCAGCCGAGATGCTCGCCGAGAAAGCCGCCGAAGGTGCGGGCCAAAAGAATGCCGGCCAGCAATCCGCTGAGCAGCGTGCCGGTGACCGCCCCGCGCCGCTCCGGCGGCATCAGCCCGGCCGCCATCGGCAGCAGGATCTGCGGCACCACGGTGGTGATGCCCGTCGCCATGCTTGCGACTGCCAGCACCGGCAGCGTCGGCGCCTGGCTGGCGATCAGAAGTGCTGCGGCCGTCAGCGTCAACAGGGTTGCGACAAGCGGACGATGCGGAAGCCGGTCTCCCAACGGCACCAGCAGCAGAAGGCCAAGCGCATAGCTAAGCTGGGCGGTGGTGACGACCAAGGCCGCCGTGTCAGCAGGGACGTGCAGGTCGGACGCGATCAGCAGCGTGATCGCCTGGGGAAAGTAAATGGTGGCAACGCTTACGCCGCAGGCAATCGAGAGGATGAACAGCAGGCCGGCGCCGAGGCCGGAAGGGCTGCGCTCGGCCGGTTGATCGAGCCGTTCGGCCACGGCGGCGGCCGAGCCGCCATTCATTTCACCTTCCGCCATGGCCCTGCTCCTGTCGGTCTTGCCAGAATGTCTCGGCACGGCGGGCCAAATTCGATTCGGGCAGCCTCTTCAAGTCGATGGGTTTTGACATGATCCGCTGCAGAAAAGTCTGCAACTTTTCGTCATCAGCTCAAGGGTCCGCGTCGGCCAGGGGCGGGCGGCGCCAGCTTCCGGCCCAGCGGCCGGCGGAGAGCCAGTAGAAGATGCCGCCGACCATGCCGCAGCCGATCACGGCCAAGCGGACATTCGTCGCGGTGACATCGAAATTGGCGTCGCCCACATTATGCACGAAGCCGAGGAAGACGATGGCGACGACCGCGCCGCCCAGCGCGTAGAACAGCCAGTCGCGCCGGCCAAGCACGTCGGCCGCCAGGATCACGACGGCGGCCGGCATGAAGGCGAAATAGGCGACGAACAGCGCCACGAACGGCACCGAAAAATAGAGCGCCGGCGCGATCGTCGGGTGGCCTGGCTACAGCGCATAGCCGAAATAGCCGAGGAAGAGCGCGTTGAGAAAGGCGCTCGCCGCCAGCGAGCCGACAATATAGCCGATCAGGATGACGGCGAAGCGGACGAGATAGGCGATGATACGCCTCACGCCTCGCCGTGCCCCGCGATCATCATGGCTTCGAGCGCCAGCCGGTCCACCTTGCGCATCCGCTCCGATTCCGACTTGAGCTGGCCGCAGGCGGCGAGGATGTCGCGGCCGCGCGGCGTGCGGATCGGCGAGGCGTAGCCGGCATTGTTTATGTAGTCGGCAAACTTTTCGATCGTCTCCCAGTCCGAGCACTGGTAGTTGGTGCCGGGCCACGGGTTGAACGGGATCAGATTGATCTTGGCGGGAATGCCCTTCAAGAGCTTCACCAGCGCCTTGGCGTCGTCGAGGGAATCGTTGACGTCCTTCAGCATCACATATTCGAAGGTGATGCGCTTGGCGTTGGAGAGGCCGGGATAGGCCTTGCAGGCGGCGATCAGCTCCTTCAGCGGGAATTTCTTGTTGATCGGCACCAGAAGGTCGCGCAGGTCGTCATTGGTGGCATGCAGCGAGATCGCCAGCATGACGCCGATCTCCTCGCCGGTGCGGGCGATCTCCGGCACCACGCCCGAGGTCGACAGCGTGATGCGGCGCTTCGACAGGGACAGGCCGTCGCCGTCGGAGGCGATCAGCAGCGCTTTCTTCACC
Source organism: Mesorhizobium sp. M2A.F.Ca.ET.037.01.1.1 (assembly GCF_003998075.1). Lineage (NCBI taxonomy): Bacteria > Pseudomonadati > Pseudomonadota > Alphaproteobacteria > Hyphomicrobiales > Phyllobacteriaceae > Mesorhizobium > Mesorhizobium sp. M2A.F.Ca.ET.037.01.1.1. The sequence goes on from NZ_RZSA01000144.1 coordinate 4,606, forward strand.
GCCTCGAAATTGTAGAGCGGCTCGCCCATGCCCATCATGACGATGTTGGACACTTTGCGCCCTTCGGCCGGGACGATGGCGCCGTCCGGCGTGTCGCGGTCGGGGAAATCGCCGAGCCGGTCGCGCGCGGTGAGCAGTTGCGCCAGGATCTCTTCCGTCGTCAAATTGCGCACCAGCTTCTGCGTGCCGGTGTGGCAGAAGGAGCAGGTCAGCGTGCAGCCGACCTGCGAGGAGATGCAGAGCGTGCCGCGGCCTTCCTCGGGGATGTAGACGGTCTCGATCTCGACGGGACGGCCGGCGCCGCGCGGCGGAAAGCGGAACAGCCATTTGCGCGTGCCGTCGGAGGAGATCTGCTCCTCGACGATCTCCGGCCGCGCGACGGTGAAATGCGTGTCGAGCGCGGCGCGCAGGTCCTTGGAGATGTTGAACATATGCGCGAAGTCGGATACGCCGCGCACATACATCCAGTGCCAGAGCTGCTGGGCGCGCATCTTTGCCTGGCGCTCCGGCACGATGCCGGCACTGATGAGCGCCTCGCCGATCTCGGCGCGGGTCAGGCCGATCAGGGACGGCTTTTCGGCCGGGGCTGCGCGGCGCAAGGCGTCACGGGCGCCTTCGGCGGTAAGATCAAGCGAAACGGTCATGGTGGCGCCAATATAAGCGATTTGCGGCCGATTTCAGCACCGGCCTGACAGGAAGCGCGGCGCATAGCACAGCTTGGCGCCGGAGTCATGCGCCGGGCTTACCCTTGAACTTCCGCCTTGCGGCGATGGCCGCTGACCTGCTGGCCATCTTCCGGATGGAGAAAGAAGAATCCCGGGATGGAGAGCAGCGGGATCACCGCCGTCAGCAGGAACGCCCAATGGAACTGGCTCGCCGTCGGCGCATGCACCTCCCCGGAGACGAGGCCGAGCACCATGGCGGCGATCGAAACGCCGAGCGCGACGCTGAGCTGCTGCAGGACGCCGCCCAGGCTGGTGGCGCGGCTGAGGTTCTCGGCCGGCAGGTCGGCGTAGGACAGCGTGTTGGACGACATGAACTGCGCCGAACGAACAATGCCGAAGCAAAAGACATAGAGGCCGATCAGCCAATGCGGGGTGTCGGCGTCGAGCAGGGCAAAGCCCGCCACGGCAACAGAGCCGACCACGGCGCTGCCGCTCAGCACGGCCTTGAAGCCGAAGCGCCGCAGGAAGAAGGACAGCAGCGGCCGCATCAGCAGCGCGCCGAAGCTGCCGACGAAGGTCAGCGATCCGGAGGTGACCGGGCTCATGCCGAAGCCGACCTGCAGCATCAGCGGCAACAGGAAGGGCGCGCCGTTGAGGCCGATGCGGCAGAGCCCGCCGGCCAGCGTGCCGACCCGGAAGGAGCGGAAGCGGAACAGCGTGAGATCGACCGCGGGCGCCGCGACTCGGCGCGCATAGTGGCCGAAGGCGAAGAGCAGCAGGACCGAGGCCGCCAGCACCAGCATGGTCGCCAGCGGCGAAATGATCGGCCTGCCGATATTCTCCAAGCCGAATTGCAGGAGTGCCGCGCCAGTACCCACCATGAGGAAGCCGGCGAAGTCGAAAGGCTGGGCTTCTTCGCCGTGGAAATCGTCGACGAAGTGCAAGGCGGCGAGAATGCCGATGAGGCCGAACGGCACGTTGACATAAAAGATCCAGCGCCAGGAGGCGTAGGTGGTCAAGAGGCCGCCGAGCAGCGGTCCGATGACGGGACCGACGATCGCCGGCAAGGTCATGTAGGTCATGGCGGTGATCAGCCCGCTGCGTGGAAAGGAGCGCAGCAGGATCAGCCGCCCGACCGGCGTCATCATGGCCCCGCCCAGTCCCTGCAGCGCGCGCATGGCCAAAAGCATGCCGACGCTGTCGGCCACGCCGCACAGAACCGAGCCCAGGGTGAAGGTGAAGAGCGCCAGGGCGAAGATCCTGCGGGCGCCGAACCGGTCGGCGAACCAGCCGCTGACCGGGATGAACACGGCCAGGGTCAGGATGTAGGTGGTGATCGCCAGATTGAGCCGGACCAGGGTGGTGTCGAGGCTTTGCGCGATGGCCGGAATGGCGGTGGTGAGGATGGTGGAATCGAGCTGTTCCATCAGGAAGGCGATGGCGACGATGGCCGGGATGATCAGCTTGAGACGCGGGTCGCGCTCGGTCGCGAAGAGATGCTGTTCCAATTGTCCGCCAGTTCCGTCGTGCAGGAAGCGATGCCCGCCCGCCAGCCATCCGCGATCAAGCCGGCGTCGATGTCGTGCGGCCCTGCCGGTCCGGACCCCCACCGCACCGGACTGCTTTATGGCCCGATCGATGCGAAGCGATAGCGATTTCGGCTGGCACAGAGGTCAACAAATCTTGACCCCCCTGCTGCACCGAGGCGCGGCGCTGACGGCTGCCGCCGTCTGAAAATCGATCACATATTCGTGTTGGCGTAACCATTCGCGCTGCGTCGGCGAACCGGAAGAGGGCGACCATGCCCCTCAACAATGGGAGTTGTTCAGATGCACTCGATCAAGTTCGCACTCATTGCCGGTTTCGCCGGTCTTTGCGCCTCGCAGGCCTCCGCCGAGGACACAATGGGCGCCATGACCATGATGAAGGGCGGCCAGGTCACCGCGATCATGCCGGACGGACACATGGGCACCATGATGCCGGACGCCAAGATGAGCGCCGACATGATGAAGATGGCCAAGCCCATCAAGCATTGCATGATGATGATCACCGACGCCAAGGGCAAGGCCTACATGATCGACACGTCGACCAAGAAGGCCCAGGCGGAATGCGAAAAAATGGCGATGTGACCTCGCCGACAGCGCGTGCCGACCTCCCCGCCGGCCGGTACGCCGGCGGGTTATCTGCCTTTGTATCACATCTCCTTGAGCGCCGTTCCTGGACGTTGCCGGCATGGCGTCGGGCTCGTCCTCGCGGGTTGATCGGCGCCGTCATTGTGCTAGGCCGGGCCTACCAGCAAGAGGCTCGTCATGGCCGGCATATCGCGAAAATACCGCATGCTTCGGCGTTCCCACGCCATGTGGGTGTCGCGGCGCGTCTGGCAGCCGCGGCTCGTCTTTTGGGCCGGCGCCATCTCGATCGGCCTGATCAGCGTCCTGTTCGCCCTGCTCGCCGACCGCGCGCAGGCCCTGTTCCATGTCATGACCGGCAATGAGGGCGGCTGGCGCTTCTATCTGCCTTTGATCGTGACGCCGCTTGGGTTCGTGCTCTGCGCCTGGCTGGCGCATTCCTTCCTCCCGGGATCACAAGGCAGCGGCATTCCGCAGGCGATCGCGGCGCGGCATCTGCGCGACGAGGACGATCGCAGCCGCATCCTGTCGCTCAGGCTGGTGGTGGGCAAGATAGCGCTCACCGTCGCCGGCCTCGCCTGCGGCGCCTCGATCGGCCGCGAAGGCCCGACGGTGCAAGTCGGCGCTTCGGTGATGCTGCAGGCGGCGCGCTGGGGCGGCATGGCGCATGCGCGCGGGCTGATCTTGGCGGGATCCGCCGCCGGCATAGCCGCCGCCTTCAACACGCCGCTCGCCGGCATCGTCTTCGCCATCGAGGAAATGGGCCGGGCCTATGAGGCGCGCACCAACGGGCTGGTGCTGACGGCGGTGATCCTGGCCGGCCTCGCCTCGCTCGGGCTGCTCGGCAACTACACCTATTTCGGCGTCGCCAAAGACACGGTCGCCTTCGCCTCCGACTGGCCGCTGGTACTAGCCTGCGGCATCATCGGCGGCGGGGTCGGCGCGCTGTTCTCGCTTTCGGCGTTGAAAGTCATGCGCCGCATCCGGCGCTGGAACGCGCTGCAGCCGCTGCCGCGCGCGCTGGTCGTGGCGGCCGTCTGCGGGCTCGCCGTGGCGGTGATCGGCGTGGCGTCCGGCGGGCTGACCTTCGGCACCGGCTATGCGCAGGCGCGCGGCGCGATCGAAGGCACGCGGCTGCCGGCCTTCTTCTTCGTCGAGAAATTCGGGGCCGGCATGCTGTCGATGGTGTCGGGCATTCCGGGCGGCCTCTTCGCGCCGTCGCTGGCGGTGGGCGCGGGGCTGGGCAGCACGCTGGGCCTGGTCTTCGGCACGGCCACCGGCACCGCGGCACTGCTCGGCATGGCCGGCTATTTCGCCGGCGTCGTGCAGGCGCCGATGACGGCCTTCGTCATCATCCTCGAAATGACCGGCAACCACGACAACGTCATCGCGCTGATGTGCGCGGCAATGCCGGGTTACAGCACGGCAAGGCTCATCTCCAACGAACCGCTCTACCACGCGCTGTCGCGCGTCTTCATCGCCGAGGCGATCCGGCGGCGCAGGGTTGCCGGGGCAGAACAGCCGCTGTGAAAGCGAAGACCGGGTTTGAGCCCCGGCCTGCTTGTCCAAACGCGCCAGCCTATCTGGCAGACGAGATCTCGATTACAATCGGATGATCGCTTAGCAAAAGGTCGAGCGAGGTCGTGTTCTTCACTGTCCGGACAGGATCGGTGCCGACAGTCGGATCATAGATGCTTATGGAAGTCGCCGTGGCGCCAAGGCGCACGGTCACCTGGTCCTGGTCGTTCAACCGTTCGTCCCAGACGACCAGTTGGAACGTCCCGTCACTGCGCCGCAGGAGAAGATCATGAACCGTCGGAGGCTGGTCCGCGATCGTGTAATCCAACGTGCCGGACGTAGCGACCGTACCCTCGTCAGCCAGAATAGTCGTAACGTTGTGAAGGTAGGTCGCGGCCTTGCGGGGTGAATAATCGGGCCTGAAGAAACCGAACGACTGGTTGCCGGCCTCATCGGTGCGGTCCCTCAGCAGATAGACCGAAGTGTAGGCATAACCCCGCTTGAACTGTGCGAAATACAAATTCAACAAATTCAAACCTTGCAACTCTTCGGTGACCGGTCCCTGGATATTGGTTCCCGTCTCGGTCGTGACACGCGGCAGTGTTTCAAGTTGTTCCGGCGGGTAGCCCCGGAACCATTTCGACCATGTCAGACCGAAGTTTCCGAATAGTCCGTCGACCCGCGCAGCATAGGTTGGGTCGGCAGCATCCCACACCCTTGTTGTCGGCCGGAT
>NZ_RZSA01001450.1:0-1116 GCF_003998075.1 Mesorhizobium sp. M2A.F.Ca.ET.037.01.1.1
TCTATCTAGTGCATGTCGCCCAAAGGTGCGCAGCGGTTCTGGGAAAACGACATGCATAAAAACAAAGACTTAAAGCGCGTCGCCTGAATCCGCTTCAGCGCGACGCGCTTTATGCCTGCGCCCGCGAAACGCTCGCCCGAAGCACAGGAGGGCAAATCGGGCCGCCATCCGCCCGGCCCGCACAAAAAGTTGACACGATTATTCAGCTATGTGCCAGTCCAGTCTGGAATTGTTCCAAACTATGGGCCATATTCGGCTTAAGCTAATATTTCGCGAGGATACCATGCGGCTCACGCGCCAGACCAATTATGCGATGCGCATCCTGATGTATTGCGCCGCAAATACCGACAGGCTGAGCCGCATCCCCGAGATCGCCGCCGCCTATTCGGTGTCGGAACTCTTCCTGTTCAAGATCCTGCAGCCGCTGGTCGAGGCCGGCCTTGTCGAAACCGTGCGCGGCAGGAACGGCGGTGTCAGGCTCGGCCGCCCGGCCGAGCAGATCAGCCTGTTCGATGTCGTGCGCGTCACCGAAGAGAGCTTCGCCATGGCCGAGTGCTTCGAGAACGACGCCGCCGAATGCCCGCTGGTCGACAGCTGCGCCCTGAATTCGGCGCTGCGCGAGGCGCTCAACGCCTTCTTCGCCGTGCTTTCCCGCTACACGATCGCCGACCTGATCGCCGCGCGCCCGAATGTGCGCCACCTGCTGGGCATCGACCTGCTGGAGCAGCGCGCCCCTGCAGCCTAGGCGGCGGACTGCGGCAACACGAACGGCATGCTTCCTTCGGGTAGCGCGCCGACCTTCAGCCTGCAGTCGAACACCTTCTCGATCAGTTCATCGTTCAGCACATCCGCCGGTGCACCGGCGGCCGCCAGTTTGCCACGAGAGAGCACGAAAATCCGGTCGGCATACATCGCCGTCAGATTGAGGTCGTGCAGGATCGCCACCACGCCGCCGCCGCGCCGGGCGAAATCGCGGGCGATGTTCATGATGATGAGCTGGTGCTTCACGTCGAGGCTGGAGACCGGCTCGTCGAGGAAGAGATAGCGCGGCCGCCCTTCGAGCACCGGCGCCCAGACCTGGCAGAGCACGCGGGCAAGCTGCACGCGCTGCTGCTC
>NZ_RZSA01001451.1:0-1116 GCF_003998075.1 Mesorhizobium sp. M2A.F.Ca.ET.037.01.1.1
CCATTGCCAGCCATCCCGAGCTTGCCGCACTCGCGCCGGCCGCGTGCGCCGTCGGCGGGCCGGCGATCCGCAACATGGCGACCGTCGGCGGCAATCTGTTCGCCCCTGCCCCTTACGGCGATTTCGCCGTGGCACTGCTGGCGCTGGGCGCGACCGTCGTCAACGAAGACGGCGAGACGCCGATCGAGACCTTCCTGGCCAATCGCGACACCAGTCGCGCCATCGTCACCACTGTCGGCTTTGCATTGCCCGGGGCGGAGAGCTTCCGCTTCCTGAAAGTGTCGCGCGTCAAACCCAAGGGTGTGTCGGTGCTGAGCATCGCCGCGCTTCTGGAACTTGCGGCCGACGGCACGGTGGTCTCGGCGCGGATCGCGCTGGGCTGCATGGCCGATCGCCCGATCCGCGCCACGGCGGCGGAGAAGGCGCTGCTCGGCTGCAAGCTCACGCCGCGGGAAATCGCGCCGGCGCTTGCCGCCGCGGGCGAAGGCATTGCGCCGATCACCGACCCGATCGCCAGTGCCTGGTATCGCACCGAGGTCCTGCCGGTTCATCTCGGCCGGCTGTTGTCGAATTAATCCGTGGGGGATTCGCGTCTGTTCGGTTCATCCGGGCAGGCGCGCAGGGAGGAAAAATGGCGAAGGTCCCGGTTCAATTCACGCTCAATGGCTCCGAAAAGGCTGAATTCATCGAGAGCGGCACGACGCTGCTCCACGCGCTCAGGGACAAGATCGGCGACACCTCGCCCAAGGGCGGCTGTCATCAGGGCACCTGCGGCGCCTGCTCCGTCATCATTGACGGTGAACTGAGGCTATCCTGCCTGACGCTGGCCGAGACCTGCAACGGCGCCGACATCAAGACGACGGCCGGCCTTGCCGAGGGTGGCGTGCTGCATCCGCTGCAGCGCGCCTTCCTCGATGCCTTCGCCACGCAATGCGGTTTCTGCACGCCGGGCATGATCATGGCGGCAAAAGTGCTTCTCGACCGCACGCCGAACCCCAGCCGCGACGACGTGGTCGAGGCGCTGTCCGGCAACATCTGCCGCTGCACCGGCTACGAGCCGATCATCCAGGCGGTGCTGGTTGCCGCGCGCGCCAACTCGCAGAACGCCGCCTGAGG
>NZ_RZSA01001452.1:0-1115 GCF_003998075.1 Mesorhizobium sp. M2A.F.Ca.ET.037.01.1.1
CCATAAAGCCGGCCCGATCTGAAGCCAAACAAACCTCTTTCACCATCTGACGGGGCCTGATCAGCCCTGGCGGATCCAGGTGGACGAACCGGCCTGGCATATGGTCTCAACAACCGCCCCTAAGAATGGTCACGTCCTCCTGAGCCTAGCCGCCGTATGCGGGATAAGGGTGCAGCCGCCCCGAGCGGCGACCGTATGTGAGTTTCAACCGAGCCAGAAATGCTCGAATTGGAAACAGGCTCAGCCTCGGATCCGTAGCAACCCGAGGAGATAATCCATGAAGCCGTAAAGCCGTACACAATCCGGTTGACCCGAGTGCGCCCATGTGAGCGCCAGGGTGGCCGAACAATACGCGAGGGGTAGCGCTCGGGCGCAGCTGGTCAGGGTTGCGAAGCCCAAAGAGCGCGGATGACAGCAGAGGAGAAATCAGCAGGACCGACGTCACAACTTGGCTGGCGTGCTGCGCGACCTGATTGACGCAGGACAATCCTCGATACGGCGCTGGGGCAGGCTTCGGCTGACGCCCGCCAAGCAGAAGGAGGAAGGTCCACGACGGAAAAAGGGTCGTGCGGTAACCAATCCGCGGATGAGAGCGTGATCGATCGTCGTCAGACAACAGACGTGTCGGGCGAAATGAGAAATTGACCCCCGCATTGCCTCAAGCAAAATGTTACCAATAGTGTCGCTGTTCCGAATGGGATGGTCAGGTGTTGTCATCCCGATTCGGAGGGTGGATGGCAAGGCGGATCAGCATGGCGACACGGTCGGAATTGGTGGAAGCAATTGTCGAGCGGTATCGATCGGGGAGCCGAAGCGATAAGCGCCTCATCCTCGATGAGTTCGTCGCGGTGACCGGTTATCATCGCAAGCATGCGATCCGAGTGCTCCGTCAACGCGCGTCGAAGATACCTGGCAACAAGAGGCACAGCCTTCGCTATGGCGGCGATGTTCGCGAAGCGCTCGTGGTGTTGTGGGAGGCATCGGAGCGGCTGTGTTCCAAACGGCTGCGCCGTTGATACCTGTCTTGCTGCCAGCGCTTGAACGGCATGGCCGGCTAGAGCTCGATGCCGCGCTCCGCGGCAAGCTGCTGACAATGAGCCCGGCGACGATAGATC
>NZ_RZSA01001453.1:0-1114 GCF_003998075.1 Mesorhizobium sp. M2A.F.Ca.ET.037.01.1.1
GCCCTTGCCGACATAGTCGTTGCCGGCGCCGACCAGCTCGAACGACACGCCGCGCGCGAGAAACGCGCCGAAGGACTGGCCGGCCGTGCCGGTGAGCTTCACCTGGATCGTGTCTTCCCGAAGGCCCTTGTGCTTGAAGCGTTTGGCGACCTCGCCCGACAGCATGGCGCCAGCGGAGCGGTCGACGTTGCGGATCGGCAGCTCGATGGTGACGGGCTGTCTGGCTTCGAGCGCCGGCTTAGCCAGCTCGATCAGCTTGCGGTCGAGCACGTCGTCGATCGGATGCTTCTGCCGCTCGGTCCAGTGCAGCGCCTCATGCGGCGCGTCGGGCTTGAAGAACATCTTCGAGAAGTCGAGCCCGCGCGCCTTCCAGTGCTGGATCACGTCGCGTTTTTCCAGGAGGTCGCTGTCGCCGATGATCTGGTCGAGATGGGTGAAGCCCATTTCGGCGAGCAGTGCACGCACCTCTTCCGCCACATAGAAGAAGAAGTTGATGACATGCTCGGGCGTGCCCTTGAAGCGCTTGCGCAGCACCGGATCCTGCGTCGCCACGCCGACCGGGCAGGTGTTGAGGTGGCACTTGCGCATCATGATGCAGCCCGCCGCGATCAGCGGCGCGGTCGAGAAGCCGAACTCGTCGGCGCCGAGCAGCGCGCCGATGATGACGTCGCGCCCGGTGCGCAACCCGCCATCGACCTGCAGCGCGACTCTGCTGCGCAAGCCGTTGAGCACCAGCGTCTGATGCGTCTCGGCAAGGCCCATTTCCCACGGGCTGCCGGCATGCTTGAGCGAGGTCAGCGGCGAAGCGCCGGTGCCGCCATCATAGCCGGAGATGGTGATGTGGTCGGCGCGCGCCTTGGCGACGCCCGCCGCGACCGTGCCGACGCCGACTTCCGACACCAGCTTGACCGAGACGTCGGCTGCCGGATTGACGTTCTTCAGGTCGTAGATCAGCTGCGCCAGATCCTCGATCGAATAGATGTCGTGATGCGGCGGCGGCGAGATAAGGCCGACGCCCGGCGTCGAGTGCCTGACCTTGGCGATGGTGGCGTCGACCTTGTGACCAGGCAGCTGGCCGCCCTCGCCGGGCTTGGCGCCTTGCGCCACCTTGATC
>NZ_RZSA01001454.1:0-1114 GCF_003998075.1 Mesorhizobium sp. M2A.F.Ca.ET.037.01.1.1
ACATTGGCCTCAAGATGCAGGGCGGCGGCGTCGGCTACTACCCGACCTCCGGCTCACCCTTCGTCCATATGGATGTCGGCAATGTGCGCCACTGGCCGGGCATCAGCCGCCAGGAACTGGTCAGCCTGTTCCCGAACGGCAAGACGCTGCATGTGCCGAGCGACGGGCGTCCGCTGCCTGGCTATGAGCAGGCGCTGGCCGCCTATCAGGCGCGCAAGGGCGCCGGCACCCCGAACATCGAACTGGCCAGCGCCGGCGGCTCGACCAAGCGGTCCGGCGGATTGCTTGCCGCCTTGTTCGGCGGTGGCGCCGACGAGGCCGATGACGCGGCCGATGAAAGCGCTCCGGCGCCTCAGCAGAAAGCCGTGAAGCAGGTTCAGGTCGCGAGCGCCGCGACGGCCCGCAACAGCAACCTCCCGGGTATCGCGATCGTTTCGCCGAAGGATGCCAAGCGCGCCAACGTCCCGCAGATCGCGGATGACAGCGCCGACGATCAGCAGCAGCCGCAGCAGGATACGCCCGAGACGATCATCGCGGCGCTGCCGCCCAAGGAAGTCCCGCTGCCCGACTTCGCGCCGCGTCCGAAGGTCGATGTCGGCCAGCAGGCGCCACAGAATGTGCCGTTTGCCGTGGCGGATGCCTCGGCGACGACCGAGCAGGTGGTTTCGACGGCGCAGACGCCCTTGCCTGACAAGGTTCCGTTCGGCGCCGCCAGCGCGGCCGAGGCCGCTGGCACCGATCCGGCGCAGGTGGCGGTCAACAACATCCCGCTTCCGACCTGGCGCCCAGATCGCTCGACGCCGGCCGAATTGGCGTCGAAGGATAAGAACGTGCTTCTGGCGCTGGCCGAAACGGCTTCGCAGGACAAGAGCGCGACCGACGCGTTCTCCGTGCTGCCGACCGCCCGGCCGCAGCCCGGCAAGCAGGATGAGGTCAAGGCCGTTCTCGAACAGGCCAACGCGACCGTCGAGGCTGGCGGCGCCGGCGCCGAATACCAGCTTGCGTCGCTGACGCAGCCGGAGCCGCGCTCGGCGTTCAACGATCCGTCGAGGGCCGATGCTGCCTCGCCACGCCAGGCCATCGCCGCCCTTCCGGCAGGCAGCGATCCCACGAA
>NZ_RZSA01001455.1:0-1112 GCF_003998075.1 Mesorhizobium sp. M2A.F.Ca.ET.037.01.1.1
CCACCTGCATCGTGCCATTCGGCATGCCCGGACAGGACATGACGACGATCGGCGCCATCGACCGCGCGCTGGAGCGCGCGGCGGGACGCGCCGTGATCGACTACGGGCTGCATGCCGTGGTGACCATGGGCACCGGCGCCGATGTCGAGGCGCAGCTTGAGGCGCTTGCCGGGCGCGGCATCGCCTCGGTCAAGCTGTTCATGACCTATCAGGGTTTCGCCGTCGACGACGATTTGTTCTTCAAGGTTCTCGATACGGCGCGGCGGCTGGGCTGGATCGTCATGGTCCATGCCGAGAACGACGCCGCGATCCGCCGCACGCGACAGCGGCTCATCGATCTCGGCCGCACCGATATCCGCTACCATGTCGTCGCCCACAGCGAGACGATGGAGCGCGAGGCGACGCACCGCGCTTTGGCCTTCGCCGAGATGACCGGCGCGCGCATGACCATCGTGCACGTGTCGTCCTGGCAGTCGGCGGAAGAGGTGGCACGGGCGAAGGCGCGTGGTGTCGACGCGATCGCCGAGACCTGTCCGCAATATCTGTTCCTCGGGGCCGCCGATCTCGATCGCCCGGCGGTCGACGCGGCGCGCTTCGTCTTCTCACCGCCGCCGCGCTCGCCGCGCAGCCATGAGCATCTGTGGCGCGAACTGATCGAGGGCGGCATCGATCTCTGGTCGTCGGACCATTCCCCCTATTACTTCGCCGACAAGATCGGCCGCTCCGAGACGCCAGGCTTCACCACGACGCTGAGCGGCATCCCTGGCATCGAAACACGCTTGCCGCTGCTATTTTCCGAAGGGCTGCTCACCGGCCGGCTGACACTCGAACGCTATCTGGATCTCACCTCGCGCAATGCCGCCTCGATCTACGGTTTCGCCAATCGCAAGGGCCGCATCGCGATCGGGGTCGATGCGGATCTGGCGCTGTGGGATCCAACCATGCGCTGGACGCTCGGGCACGAGGCGCTGCATTCGCGCGTCGATTTCACGCCCTATGAGGGCAGGAGCGTTACCGGCAAGCCGACCACCGTTCTGGTGCGCGGCGTGCCGGTGGTCGCTGACGGCGAATTGCAGGCCGAGCCAGGGTTCGGACGTTTCGTGGCACGCAAC
>NZ_RZSA01001456.1:0-1109 GCF_003998075.1 Mesorhizobium sp. M2A.F.Ca.ET.037.01.1.1
CATCGGCATAAGCTTCGCCTATCTGATCGGTGGAGTCGTCCTCACGGAGACGGTATTTAACATACCCGGTATCGGTCGTCTGGTCGTGGATGCAATCAACAACCGCGACTACCCCATCATACAGAGTGTGCTCATCCTGACTTCGGGTCTGTACGTCCTTATCAACCTCACGGTCGATCTGGCTTACACGCTGATCGATCCCCGGATCCGGTACTGATATGACGATTTTGTCCGCACCAGTTGAAGTCGAGCCGATGGGGCGGCTGCAGCTGTCCGATCTTCCCCGTCTGGCAAGACGGCACCCGCTGGTTCTGTTAGGCGGCGGTCTGCTGGCGCTCCTGATCATTCTGGCGCTTGCCGCCCCCCTTTACGCCGGCGATCCGGTGAACATGGATCCCTTCAAACGCCTCGAGGCACCTTCCGCCGAGATGTGGTTCGGAAGCGACAATCTGGGCCGGGACGTCTTTGCGCGAACGATCTTCGGTGCCCGGATCTCCCTCATGGTTGGATTGATGTCGGCGGCATGCGCGGCCATGGCTGGCCTCCTGATCGGAATCATCGCAGGCTACAGCCGAAGCTTCGACAACGTCGTCATGCGGGTAATGGACGGCCTGATGTCTATCCCGACGATTCTGCTGGCCATCGCCCTCATTTCTCTGACAGGACCGGGAATCGGCATCCTCATTGTCGCGATCGCGATCCCCGAGACGCCAGCCGTCGCGCGGCTGGTTCGTTCGGTCGTTCTGGGTGTTCGCGAGCGTCCCTACGTGGAGGCCGCGCTCTGCGGCGGTGCGCGCCTGCCCAAGGTGCTGTGGCGGCACATCCTGCCGAGCACCATTCCGGCGCTGATGGTCCAGGGCGCCACTGTCTGCGCCAGCGCGATCCTGACAGAGGCCGGGCTGAGCTTCCTGGGCGTAGGCGTGCCCCCCGAGATCCCCAGTTGGGGCAACATGATCGCCAGTTCGCGCCTGTATCTCGCCATTGCCCCATTGACGATCTTCGCCCCCGGTATCTGCCTTGCCGTCACGGTCCTTGCCGTCAACCTGCTCGGGGACGGCCTGCGCGACCTGTTCGATCCGCGCGCCAAGCGGAGGCGCTGACATGCAGAT
>NZ_RZSA01001457.1:0-1108 GCF_003998075.1 Mesorhizobium sp. M2A.F.Ca.ET.037.01.1.1
AGCATGCGGCGCGCATCGTCTCCGACGCCCGCGCCATCACCGTGCCGACGCAGCTTCTTTTGTCCGGCAGCGATTGGGTGGTGCGGCACGGCCCGCAGCACGATTTCTTCGTCAATCTCGGCAGCCGCGTGAAGGAGCGGCATGTGCTGCCGGGCTTCTTCCACGATACGCTCGGCGAGCGCGACCGCGCCAAGGCGCTCGACCTGATCCGGCCGTTCATCGAAGGGCAATTTGCTTCGCCGGCCGAAGCCATCGACCTGAAGCAGGCGGACATCGCCGGCTACACGCGCGACGAGGCCGACAGGCTCGCCTCGCCGCTGGATCTTCTGTCGCCCAGGGGCCTCTATTGGGCCATGAGCCGCGCCTTCATCCGCATCGGCAGCTGGTTCTCGCGCGGCATGAAGATCGGCGTCGGCACCGGTTTCGATTCCGGCTCGACGCTGGACCATGTCTACGAGAACGAGGCGCGTGGCCTCGGGCCAATCGGCCGCATGGTCGACAGGACTTTTCTCGACGCCATCGGCTGGCGCGGCATCCGCCAGCGCAAGCTCAACCTCGAGGAGCTGATCGGTTCGGCGCTGGCAACGCTGAAGGCGGCCGGACGTCCAGGCCACATAATCGACATAGCCGCCGGGCACGGCCGCTACGTGCTCGACGCCGTCGGCAAGAGCGCCGAGCAGCCGGCCAGCGTGCGGCTGCAGGACTATTCCGACATCAATGTCGAACTCGGCCGCAAGCTGATCGCCGATCGGCAATTGCCGGCCGGCGTCTCGTTCCGGCGCGCCGACGCCTTTGACGACGCCGGGTTGGCCGCGCTGAACCCGGCGCCGGATCTTGCCATCGTCTCCGGCCTTTACGAGCTCTTCTCGGATAATGCGTTGATCGCCCGCTCGCTCGGCGGCTTAGCCCAGGCGATGCAGCCGGGCAGCTTGCTGATCTACACCAACCAGCCCTGGCACCCGCAGCTCGAGATGATCGCCCGCAGCCTGACTTCGCATCGCGGCGGCCAGGCCTGGGTCATGCGGCGGCGCACGCAAGCCGAGATGGACCAGCTGGTCGAAGCCGCCGGCTTCGAGAAGCTCGACCAGCGCATCGACCAATGGGGTAT
>NZ_RZSA01001458.1:0-1104 GCF_003998075.1 Mesorhizobium sp. M2A.F.Ca.ET.037.01.1.1
AGACAGCTGATGACCCATTCCGACCACAACCATCATCACTCGCATGGCGCATCCTGCTGCTCCGCGAAAGGTGCAGCGTCCGCGGCCGAAGCTGTGATTCGCGATCCTGTTTGCGGCATGACGGTCGATCCGGCGGCCGGCAAGCCGACGGCCGAGCACGGCGGACGAACCTTTCATTTCTGCAGCGAGCGCTGCCGCATGAAATTCGTAGCCGAGCCGGAGAGCTACCTGACGGCCACCGATCCTGTCTGCGGCATGAGCGTCGACCGCGCCAGCGCCAGGCACTTTGTGCGTCATGATGGCAAGGGCTTCTATTTCTGCTCCGCCGCTTGCCAAGGCAAGTTCGAGGCGGAGCCGGCAAAATACCTCGCCGGCCGGCCCGAGCCGCAGCCGATGCCGAAGGGCACGCAGTACACCTGCCCGATGCACCCTGAAATCATCCGCGACAAGCCCGGCTCCTGCCCGATCTGCGGCATGGCGCTGGAGCCGATGGGCGTGCCGACCGGCGATGAAGGCCCAAATCCCGAGCTGGTCGATTTCACGCGCCGGTTCTGGGTCAGCGCGGCGCTTTCCGCTCCTCTCCTGATCTTCGCCATGGCGCCGATGCTGGGCCTCAGCTTCGAAAGTCTCATCGACGGCCGGACGAAGACATGGGCAGAGCTGGCGCTGGCGAGCCCGGTGGTGCTTTGGGCGGCGTTTCCGTTCTTCCACCGCGGCTGGGAATCGGTTGTCAACCGCAGCCCCAATATGTGGACGCTGATTTCGCTGGGCGTGGGCGCTGCCTATCTCTACAGCGTGGTCGCCGCCCTGTTTCCGGACATCTTCCCGCATCAGTTCCGCGGCCATGACGGCGCCGTGCCGGTCTATTTCGAAGCCGCTGCCGTCATCGTCGCGCTTGTCTTCCTCGGCCAGCTGCTGGAACTCAGGGCCCGCGAGCGCACCGGCTCGGCCATTCGCGCGCTCCTCGACCTTGCCCCGAAGACGGCGCGTCTGATCGGCGCCGACGGTTCCGAGAAGGATGTGCCGCTCGACAGCGTGCAGACGGGCGACCGGCTGCGCATTCGTCCGGGCGACGCCGTTCCGGTCGACGGCACCGTGCTGGAA
>NZ_RZSA01001459.1:0-1101 GCF_003998075.1 Mesorhizobium sp. M2A.F.Ca.ET.037.01.1.1
GTAGCCGCTGGCGCGGAATTCGCCGAGCATGCCCCGGTCCGTCGGCGCGATCAGGGTGATGGCTTCACAATCGGCGAAGCCTGAGTCGCGCAACCGCTTGAGCAACCTGCCGTCACTGTTTTCGAGCGCGGCGTCGACCAGCAGCACGTTGCAGCCGGCAGCGAATGGAGCGGCCTGGCCTGGCGTCGCCGCAACCTCGACGATGCCGCCATAGGCCCTGATGGCGCGGGCGATGGCATCGGCCTCGATGGCGTTCTTCGAAACGATTACCGCCCGCCGGTCGGCGAGGATGTTGTTGCGGTGCGGCGGCGGCTCGGTCGCGGCAACCGCCGGGATCTCGAGGATAAATTCCGAGCCTTCGCCGAGCCGGCTCGAAACGGAAATCGTGCCGCCCATCGCCGTCACCAGCCGCTTCGAGATGGCAAGGCCAAGGCCGGCGCCGCCATGCACCCTGGTCGAGGTGCCGTCGGATTGCTCGAACTCCTCGAAGATGCGCTCCATGTCCTCTTCACGCAGTCCGGGGCCGGTGTCGGCGACGGTGAAGCAGATGCAGTCGCTGGTTTCGGTGCGGGCGCGCGCCACAGTGAGCAGCACGCCGCCCGTGTCGGTGAACTTCACCGCGTTGCCGATGAGGTTGAGCAGCACCTGGCGCAGGCGGCCGGGGTCGGCGGTGATCATCTGCGGCACGTCGGGTTCGACATGGCAGCCGAGACCGATATTCTTGGCGAAGGCCTTCGCGGCCAGAAGTTCGATGATGTTGTCGGCGATTTCGCGCAGCGAAGTCGGCTGCGGCTCGGGCTCGAAGCGGCCGGCCTCGATCTTGGAATAGTCGAGCAGGTCCTCGATAAGCGCGAGCAGCGCGCTGGCAGAGGTCGAAACAGCGCCGACATAGGTCCGCTGTTCCGGCGACAGATCGGTGTCGGCAAGCAGCTTCGCCATGCCCATGATGCCGTTCATCGGCGTGCGGATCTCGTGGCTGACAGTGGCGAGGAAGCGCGACTTGGCCTGGCTCGCATATTCGGCCCGCTCGCGCGCGGTGATCAGTGAGGATTCGGCGCGCTTGCGGGCGGTGATGTCGCGCGCGATCGCCCGATGCGAGAC
>NZ_RZSA01000145.1:0-9625 GCF_003998075.1 Mesorhizobium sp. M2A.F.Ca.ET.037.01.1.1
GTTCCGATCTGACCGAAGGGGTCGTTCGCCTTGGCGTATTCGTTGAGGAAGAGCGCTGCGCGATCGCTAGCAAAGTCGTACGCTGCCAACCAGTTCTGCCGAACCAAAACCGGATCGGTGGAAACGGAACGGACATTCTGGATGAAGCGGCCGAGATGCCAGGCGATCTGAGCATCCGAGGGCTCATAATTCCGGACCGCCGGCGCGACGGCGCGCGTCTCGCCGAAGCCATCGACCTCGACGACATAAGGCACGACACGGCTTTGCATCGACTGCCATACGAGTCCGCCGGAAAGCCCGGTCGCCAAGGCCAGGCAGCCAAGGGCCATGATCCGCCAGTTCCTGGCCTGCAGTCGAGATGAGCCGATGCGCTCGTCCC
Organism: Mesorhizobium sp. M2A.F.Ca.ET.037.01.1.1; assembly: GCF_003998075.1. NCBI lineage: Bacteria > Pseudomonadati > Pseudomonadota > Alphaproteobacteria > Hyphomicrobiales > Phyllobacteriaceae > Mesorhizobium > Mesorhizobium sp. M2A.F.Ca.ET.037.01.1.1. The sequence continues at coordinate 380 of NZ_RZSA01000145.1, forward strand.
ACAGTTGGGCGGCTTTTTGATACGGCGTGACCGGTTCGGGTGTTTTGCCGTAACGGTGCACGGGTCGCTTGAAGAGCATCTAGTCATCCTTGTCGTTGAGAGAGGGGTTGGCGCTGCCTCCCGGCCGGTCTCCGTCTCGGACAGCTTGCATGGCAGCGTGGCGATTTGCCCGGGCGGTCTGTTCAGAACGTAGGCGCCTTGCCCACGTCGGCGCCGAAACAGTGGCCGAACCGGCAGAGCGTTCGGTCATTGACGCTGTCGGCGCGCCGCCGGTCGCGGTCCACGCGGCATCGCGCCCGGCATCGGCGTTGCGCCCAACACTTGCAGTGGCGGATCGCGCTATGCGTATAGCGGCGCCGCCAGCTGCACTGGTTACACCATGCATTCCAGCAGCCACACCGGAGAGGCCAGCGTCGGGCGAGGTTGCGCGCCCGATCTGCCATGACGTGGAAGCAGCCGATCCCATTGTTGTGCCGGCTCGGATGGCGGCGAGACCGCCGCTGGTTGACATACGCGCGCCAGCAAATGCTGTGCCTCCAGCAACGAGTGATACACCCGCTGCCGCCGCGGTCGTGCCGAGGGCGGCGCCCGCCCCAAGCTGCGGTGCGCCTGAGACAAGACCCGACGCGATCCCCGGCCCAAAAATGCCAAGGCCAAGCAGTGCCAGTGCGCCCAGTACCTGGGACATGGCACCGGCAAGATCCGGCTCCTTGCCTTGCAATGCGGAAGCGAACTCCCCGAAGAGCGTGGAGCCGATACCGACAATGACGGCGAGCACCATCACCTTGATGCCTGACGAGATAACATGGCCGAGCACGCGTTCGGCCAGGAACGCTGAACGGTTCCAAAGTGCGAATGGAACCAAAACAAAACCTGCCAGCGTGGTGAGCTTGAACTCTAGGATGGTGATGAAAAGCTGGATGGAAAGGATGAAGAAGGCGATGATAACCAGGAACCAGGCCATCAGCAGCACGAAGATGGTCAGTGCGTTGCCGAAGATTTCCGGGAAGCCCAGGAGCTGACTGGCTTGGTCAAGCATTGGCCAAGCACCTTCGAAACCGGTCGCGGCAATGCGGCCCGGGCGCAAGAGATTGTCTGCCGACAGATTGCCGGCCGACGCCTTAATCCCGAGACCGGCAAAAGAACGATAAACGATATCGGCGAGGTTCTTGAAATTGTTCAGAATGAAGGCGAAGACGCCAACATAGAGCACCTTGCGGACAAGCCGGCCGAGAACGCTGGTTTCGTCGCCGAGCGCCCACGCCAGGCCGGCAAGTGTGATGTCAATGCCGATCAGAATGGTAGTGAGGAAGGCGAGGTCGCCCGATAGCAGACCGAACCCGCTGTCGATGTAGCGGATGAAGGTCTCCATGAAGCGATCGATGACGCCAAGGTCGTTCATGCCGCTGCCTTTCTCGTCGTGATGAACTCGTGATTAATTGCCGGGATAAGCCGAGCCGGTACCCAAGAACCGCTTCGTCATCTCGCGGGCGGCTTCGTCTGACTGGGCCTTGCGGGCGGCATCCTCGGCCTCAGCTCGAAACTGCGTTGCGAGCAGCGTCTGGATCTGCATCTGCTGTTTTGTCGAAAGCGCCATCAGCTGGTTGGTGGCCTGGCTTGCCTGAAGCGCACCGGCCGCCCCTTGGCTGCGGTTGACGAGATCGGCGAGCAGATCGCCGTCGGCGCGGACGTTCTCGACGATTTGCGACTGGACACCCATGGTCTGGCGGAACGCCTGCATGGCGGTTTGCCAACGCTCCCGCGCAGCACTCGCCACATCGCTGACTTTGATCGTGGCGTCGTAGCTTTCCGGATATTGGCTGCGCCACTGGTCTTGAAGCTTGCCCAGATCAAAGCTGAGGCCACTCGCCTGGTCCATCAAGCCGTCGATGCGATGGAGCGAACCGGTGAGTTGGCCAACGGAAGAGAAATCCAGACGCTGAAGATTGCGCGCCATGTTCTGCAGCATGGTCGCCTGATTCTGCAGCGACTGGATTTGGTTGTTGATCTGCTCCAATGCGCGCGCGGCCGTCAGCACGTTCTGCGCATAATTGGACGGATCGAACACGATAAGGGCGTACGCGGGCTGCACATAGTCGGCCATAGGCTTGGCGATCAGGGAAACGGTGATCAGGCCGGAGAGAAGGCGTCGCCGCATCATGAGAATTGCTCCTTGTCTGGTTGAGGGAATTGCTTGAGAAGTTCGCCGGCCCAATCGAGGCCGCGCGCGATCAGGAACTGCGAGGCAAAGCTGCCTTGCCCGTCTTCGGACATGATCCTGTCGATCAGAGTCTGCGTGGCCGGATCGGAAGCACCGCAAAGCGCAAGAGCGATGGGGCCAAGCTCGAGCTCGAACAGACGGTTGCCGCGGCGCGATTGCAGATAATACTGACGCTTCGGCGTGGCGCGGGCGATCAATTCGATCTGCCGCTCGCTTAAACCGAAGCGCTCGTAGGCTGTGCGCGCCTGGGGTTCCACGGCACGATCATTGGGAAGGAAAATGCGCTGCGGGCAGCTTTCGATGATTGCCGGCGCTATGCCAGAGCCCGCGATATCAGCCAGCGACTGCGTAGCGAAGACAACCGACACGTTCTTCTTTCGCAGCACCTTCAGCCATTCGCGGATGCGGGCGGCGAACAGCGGATTGTCGAGATAGACCCACGCCTCGTCGAGCATGATCAGCGTGGGCCGTCCGTCGAACCGTTCCTCAAGTCGCTGGAACAGATAGGTAAGCACCGGCAGCAAAGCGCCTTGGCTGTGCATTAACTCCTCGGTCTCGAAACACTGCACATCCGACAAGGCCAGCCCATCATGATCGGCATCGAGCAGGCGGCCGAAGGGACCGTCGAGCGTGTAGGGCATCAATGCGGTCTTCAGCGCATTGGATTGAAGCAGGACCGAAAGACCGGTCAGTGTGCGTTCCTGCGCCGGCGCGGTGGCAAGGCTGGCCAGCGCTGACCAAATAGCCTCCTTCACCTCCGGCGTGACGGTGACGTTCTCGTGGGCAACAAGGCTGGCGATCCATTCGGCCGCCCAGCTTCGGCTAGCCTGGTCGTTGATGCTGCGCAGTGGCTGAAAGGCAAGGGAACCGTCCGCTCCTAGCGCGTGGTGTTCTCCACCCATGGCAAGTGTTGCAGCACGGGCCGAATTGCCTTTGTCGAAGACATAAACCTGGGCGCCGGCATAGCGCCTGAACTGCAGAGCAATCAGAGCAAGCAGAACCGACTTGCCGGCGCCGGTCGGACCAACAACCAGCATGTGGCCGACATCTTCGACGTGGGTGGAAAGCCGAAACGGTGTCGACCCACTGGTCTCGGCAACGAAAAGCGGTGGCGCTTCGGTTTGGGTGACTTTCGCGAGATGCTCGTTTGTCGCAGGACCGGCCCAAACCGACGACAGCGGCATGAGATGGGCAAGGTTCAATGTATGAACGAGCGGTTGGCGAACGTTAGCGTAGACATGGCCAGGCAATGAGCCGAGCCAAGCCTCGACCGCATTGACGCCTTCTCGGATCGTGGTGAAGCCGAGCCCATTGATGATGCGCTCGACCGCGCGAAGCTTCTCTGCAGCGGCTTGGCGATCCTCGCCCCACACCGTCACGGTGGTGGTGAGATAGCCGAAACTCACATGATCACCGCCCAATGCCTGAAGGGCTTCGTCGGCATCGAGCGCCTTGTTGTCGGCATCGTTATCGACAAGCGGGACCGGCTCGTTGGTAATGACCTCGCGTAGGATTGCCACGATCGATTTGCGCTTGGCAAACCACTGCCGGCGCAATCGCGTCAGCGTCTTCGTGGCTTCCGTTTTCTCGAGCGGAATGAAGCGCGTCATCCAGCGATAGGCGAAATCCTGATGATTGAGGGTATCGAGGATTCCGGGCCGGGTGAGGTTCGGAAAGCCGAGGATGGTCAGTGTGCGAAGATGCTGCTCACCCAGCATCGGCTCCAGGCCACCGGTAAGCGGCGCATCGACCAGGATTGCATCCAGATATATCGGCGTTTCCGGGGCCATGATAGGATGGCGACGAGGCGAAATCGTGCCGTGGAGGTAGGTCAACGTCTGAGCATCATCGAGGACGCGTACTTCGGACATGAAACCCGAGAAGAGATCGAGCACGCGGTTGGTCTCGTCACGGAACCTCGCCAGATCCTGGCGCCAGTCTCTTTCTCCTCGGGAATAATGAGAGTCGACGAGCGCGCTTTCTGCGCGCGCCTGGGCGTCCGGCGGTGGCATAAACACCAAGGTCAGATGATAGCGGCTCTCGTAGTGCGCTACCTTCCCCTCGAAAGCAGCGCGGCGTTCTTCGTCGACCAGCCACGACGCGGCGTCAGGAAAATGCGAGTTCGGATAGCCCAGCGCTTCTGTGCGCTCGGCCTCAAAGAACAATGCCCAGCCAGAGCCAAGGCGTCTGAGAGCATTGTTCGCCCGGGCGCAAATGCCGACGAGTTCAGCCTCCGTCGCACTTTCGAGATCCGGGCCGCGGAACCGCAACGTCCGCTGAAAGCTGCCGTCCTTGTTGAGCACGATGCCGGGCGCCACCAAGGCAGCCCAGGGTAGATGGTCGGCAAGCCGGTCGGCTTTGCTTCGATATTCCGAAAGGTTCAGCATGCAAGCCACCCCTTCAGACGTAGGTGGCGCACAAGCACGCTGGCGAAGTCCGGATCGCGTCTTGCGGCAAACACCGCTAACGAGTGGCCTGCGATCCAAAGCACCAGACCAGCAATCCATTGCTGCAAGCCGAAGCCAATGGCCGCGGCCACTGTACCGTTGAGGATCGCCACCGCGCGCGGAGCCCCGCCGAGCAGGATCGGCTCGGTCAGCGCCCGGTGGACCGGTACTGCGAAGCCCTCGATATGCTGCTCCCCGGCGGCCATCAGACGAGCGCCCCACCACCGAAGGAGAAGAAGGAGAGGAAGAAGCTCGATGCCGCGAAGGCGATTGACAGACCGAAGACGATCTGAATCAGGCGCCGAAAACCACCGGCGGTGTCGCCGAAGGCAAGCGTCAGGCCGGTGGTGATAATGATGATCACCGCAACGATCTTGGCGACCGGTCCCTGCACGGACTCCAGGATCTGCTGCAGCGGCTGCTCCCACGGCATGCCGGAGCCGGCGGCATAAACCGGGGCCGTGTTAAGAAACGCGAGCGCTGTGGACGAAAGAAAGCGAAGCTTCTTGCGCATGAGGAAGGCCTTTCAAAGCTGCTGGAGTTGCGAAAGCGTGAGCGGGGCAACGGCGTAATCGCCGCTGCCGTCGAGACCGGTGACCTCGGCGATTGCGTCGATGTGGCGCGACGAGCCGCGTCCCGCTATGAAGACGATCAGATCTATCGCCTCAGCGATGAGCCGGCGGGGAACGGTGACCACCGCTTCCTGGGCGAGTTGCTCAATGCGATAGAGAGCCGAGCGCGCGGAATTGGCGTGTACGGTAGCGATGCCGCCTGGGTGCCCGGTGTTCCATGCCTTCAGCATGTCGAGCGCTTCCGCGCCCCTCACCTCGCCCACGATGATGCGGTCCGGCCTGAGCCTCAGCGTCGAGCGCACGAGATCGGCAAGGGTGACCGAGCCCCGCCTTGTTCTCAGGGCAACGCAGTCCCTGGCCGCGCACTGCAGTTCGCGTGTGTCCTCGATCAGGATCACCCGATCGTCGCATTCGGCGACTTCAGCCAGCAGAGCGTTGGCGAGTGTTGTCTTCCCCGAGGAAGTGCCGCCGGCGATCAGCATGTTGCGCCGCTCGCGGACGGCCTTTTTCAGCGCATCGGCCTGCAGCGGCAGCATGATGCGTTCGGCAACATAGTCGGCCAGGGTGTAGACTTTCGCGGCGGGCTTGCGGATGGCAAAACATGGCGCCAACACCACAGGTGGCAGCAGGCCTTCGAAGCGTTCGCCAGACGGCAATTCGGCACTGACGATCGGGTTGTCGGCGTGCGCCTCGGCGCGCACGTGCGAAGCAACCAGGCGGATGATACGTTCTGCCTCGGACGGGTGCATGTGAACGTCGGTATCGACCCGACCTTCGCCTAACCGGTCGAGTCGCAGCGCGCCGTCGGGATTGACCATCACCTCGATGACGGACGGATCGGCCAGGGCTTCGGTGATTGCCGGACCCATGGCGGTGCGCAGCATGACACGCCGCCGGTGGTCGGCCTCGGGATGAGAGCTCATCCTTCCCCTCCCCCACCATTGTCTTTGCTAAGCGACTTTTTGCCGGAAGCGATCTGGCGGCCGACCTTCTCAACGAATTTCTCGAAACGCTCTTGGGCAATAGCCTGCGTTGCCCGATCCGGGACCGGCGTGTGGGCGTGAAGGGTGATCGAAAAGCGGATGAAGAGCGCCAGGCTCTCCAGGATCACCTCGGAATCGCGCCTGACGTGGGCAAGATCGCGGGAGAGCCGGTCAAGCCTTACGCCGTAGCGCCGATCGAACTCGCTCTCGCCACGCCGCTCGATGAACGCCTCGATCGCCTTCGCCACGATCGCTGATTTGGTCGTTGACGGATCGCGACTGAGGTTGTCCAGTTTCTCGCTGAGCTCCGGCTCAAGCAGAAACTGATGGCGAATGCGGTGCGGCTTCATGCGGCTCGTTCCGACGGCCCGGCGTTGCGCCGGCGACGGGAGAAGCATCGGCCAGACGCTCAAAATTGCTTATGGCCGTTATCTACGCTGAGGTGCGCTCTGCAACTCAGCGGACTTCAGAAGCCGGGAATGACATCGTCGCCCCTGCCCTCGTTGATACCGTAGGCGCGGGCCGCAGTGGAAATCCGATCCATGACACGCTTGTCCGCGAGCGCTTCGCTGTCATCGTCTGCGGGCTTGTACAGATCGGCCTGATCGGGCTCTTGAGAGACAACAACGTCTTCTTCGGGCAGGCTTGGATGGCGTTGCTGCTGAACGCCTCCCTCGTCTTCAACTGGCGCGTCGGCGCTTTCCTCGTCCGCAGCAAGTCGGCTATCGACGCTGCACACTTGTCCAGTCCAGCCGTCCGGGCGTGATGCAGGGCAGTCCGCATAGGGTCCGTCGTGCAGCACCGGCGCAGGCAGCACCCGATCTGTGAAATTCTGATCCTGATAATAGCGCAGCTTCTTGGCGCGGATCGGCGGCAACCCAGAAACCAGGACCAATTCGTCTGACGGCGGCAATTGCATCACCTCGCCTGGCGTCAGGAGCGGGCGCGCGGTTTCCTGGCGGCTCACCATGACATGTGAAAGCCAGGGCGCAAGCCGATGGCCCGCATAGTTGCGCATCGACCTAAGTTCGGTTGCGGTGCCGAGGGCATCCGAGATGCGCTTGGCCGTGCGTTCGTCATTGGAGGAAAAGGCAATTCGCACGTGGCAATTGTCGAGAATAGCATTGTTCTCGCCATAGGCCTTTGAAACCTGGTTCAAAGATTGTGCGATCAGATAGGAGCGAATGCCATAACCTGCCATGAAGGCGAGCGCCGTTTCGAAGAAGTCGAGGCGACCGAGCGCCGGAAACTCGTCCAGCATCATGAGCAGCTGATGCTTACGGCTCTTCTTCGGGTCCCCCTCCAGACGCTCCGTCAACCGCCTGCCGATCTGGTTCAAGATCAGTCGCACCAAAGGCTTGGTGCGCGAGATATCCGAAGGCGGCACGACCAGATAGAGCGACAGCGGTCGCTCTCCATCCACTAGGTCAGCGATGCGCCAGTCGCAGGACGAAGTGGCCGCCGCGACCGTTGGATCACGATAAAGCCCAAGAAAGGACATGGCGGTCGAGAGGACGCCTGAGCGCTCGTTTTCCGACTTGTTCAGGAGTTCGCGAGCCGCCGAGGCCACTACGGGATGGACCTGAGGGTTATGCCCCGTCCCGAGATGGTTTGTCGTCATCATCCGCCGTAGCGTTGCGGCAAACGAGCGTTGCGGGTCCGACAGGAAGGTGGCGACGCGGGCTAGCGTCTTGTCCTCTTCAGCGTAGAGCACGTGCAAAATGGCGCCAACTAGGAGTGAATGGCTGGTCTTCTCCCAGTGATTCCGTCGCTCCAGCGCGCCCTCGGGATCGACGAGGATGTCGGCGATGTTTTGAACGTCCCGGATCTCATCTGGGCCTTTGCGCACCTCCAGCAGCGGGTTGTAGCGTGCCGATCTCGGGTCGGTCGGATTGAACAGAAGGCAGTACGAGAATTTCGACCGCCAGCCGGAGGTCAACTGCCAATTTTCGCCTTTTATATCATGAATGATGGCAGACCCGGTCCAGGAAAGTAGCGTTGGAACAACCAGCCCCACGCCCTTGCCCGAACGCGTCGGCGCAAATGCCATGACGTGCTCCGGGCCGTCATGGCGCAGATAGCGATCGTTCAGCCTACCGAGGAAAACGCCCGCCGGCCGTAACAACCCTGCCGTCTCGACCTCATGAGTCGTGGCCCACCGTGAAGACCCATAGGTCGTAACCGACCCGCGCTGTCGCGCGCGCAAAAGCGAGCCTGCGATTGCGGCGGCACAGCCCAGGAATCCGCTGGCGCCTGCAAGCGTACCGGCTTTGTCGAAGACCTCCGGCGCATAAGCATCGAAGTGGAACCACCATTCAAACAGCTTCCACGGCTTGTAGATTGGCCAGCCGGCGAAGAGAAACCATGGTGCGCCGAGAGGCGTCTGGTAGGTCAGCATTTGAGCGCACCATTGGGTTGCCGTCCATACGCCGATAATGACAATTGCGCACACAACGGCGATCTGCCCGATCAGTAGCTTCGTAGGTGTCATCGGCTTGGCCCGCTGAACAACGCGACCTAGCATCGCGCGGTGCAGCCGGGACAGGAATGTTCCTCACATACGATTTGGGAGCAATGAACGACTTCCTACTATGCAGGTCGGTCAGCACGCGTGTTGCGCCTTCACGCGACACCATCCTCTCCATTCACCCTGAGGCCCGGCGCCGCCGACAGTTGCGTGACCGCTCCTCCGCAAAGTTATCTTCTGCGTTCAGGGAGCCAGGGCGCCTGGGCTGGCTGATGAACACCGTCCGCTCGCGCATGTGGGGTCGAATTGATTTGTGCCCAAGTGGAGGCAGGCTCATCATTCAACAGTTGCCGCAGTTCCCCTGGCTCGAACGCCATCATTGGTGGGGAGGCAGGCTCGTCTTCCAACAGTTGCCGCAGTTCCCCTGGCTCGAACGCCATCATTGGTGGGGAAGCGGGTTCATCCTCCAACAGCTGCCGCAGTTCCCCTGGCTCGAACGCCATCATCGGTGGGGAAGCGGGTTCATCCTCCAACAGCTGCCGCAGTTCCCCTGGCT
>NZ_RZSA01001460.1:0-1098 GCF_003998075.1 Mesorhizobium sp. M2A.F.Ca.ET.037.01.1.1
GGCTGGCGCTGTTCCGCATGCTGGAAGGCACGGCGAGGATCGCCTTGGCCCCGGCCAGATAGCGGTCCGGCAGATCCGGTAGCCGGTCGACCAGCGCCTTCTTGAAGATCTTGGGCGGCTCATAGGGGTCGCCGTCGGCCTTGAGAAAGGCCTTTGCCAGCAGCCGCAGCCGGCGGATCGGGTCGGCTTCGGCGAAGGCGCCCCGTGCATAGGGGATGACGTTGTTCAGCACCTGCCGCGCGTCGGCGGCTTCGGCGGCATGCGCGAATTCGGCGAACTGGCGGGGGTCGAAGCCAGGCAGCGGCCATAGCGAAGCGGCGATGCCCTCGGCCGTCTGTCCCGGCCTGAAGCCGAATTCGGCGAAGAGCGGCCGGAAATCCCGATCCCTGCCGAGCTTGGCGATGAAATCGCGCAACTCGTCGCGCTTGCCGACGATCTCGGCAAGCAGGGAATCGAGACCGAACTCGCCGCCGCGCTCCAGCACCGTGGCGAAGGCTTCCGCCAGGCCTTCGACGCCGGCGCCAGCGCCCGAGATCATGTCGCGGCGGGCATCGGCGAACAGCGAGGCCTCCATCTGCGGATCGAGCATCTCGAAATGCGCCGGGATGTTGGCTTCGAGCGGGAACTGGTGCAGCACGGATTCGCAGAAGGCGTGGATGGTCTGGATCTTCAACCCGCCCGGCGTCTCCAGCGCCTCGGCGAACAGCCGGCGCGCGCGCCGCATCATGTCGCGGTCGGCGCCGCGGCCGTCCAGCGCCGCGATCCTGACCGCCAGCTCCGCATCGGGCAGCGCTGTCCATTCGGACAGGGTCGAGAACACGCGGTTCGACATGTTGGCGGCGGCAGCCCGCGTGTAGGTCAGGCACAGGATCTTCGACGGATCGGTGCCGTTGAGCAGGAGCCTAATCACGCGCTGCGCCAGGACATGCGTCTTGCCGGAGCCGGCATTGGCCGACACCCAGGCGGAATAGGCAGGATCCGAGGCGCGCGCCTGGCTGGCGGCGGTATCGGAGGGGATCGGATATTTCATCCTTCCGCCTCGTCTTCGCTGGCGCCGCCGGCCGACCATTCCAGCACGCGCGCCAGATGATCGTAATC
>NZ_RZSA01001461.1:0-1097 GCF_003998075.1 Mesorhizobium sp. M2A.F.Ca.ET.037.01.1.1
GACAGCCCCAGCGGCACAGCTAGTATCAGTGCTACTAAGGTTGCAGCGATTGCGAGGGTGATTGTCGGCTCGGCTCGATCCAGGATGAGATTCAGTACAGGCTGTCCCGAGAAGAGCGATACCCCGAGATCGCCCTGCAACGTGTTTCTCAACCAGAGGATATACCGGGAGACGACCGGGGCATCGAGTTGAAGCCGCTCTCGAATAGCCTCTATCTGGGCGGGCGACGCATAGTCGCCCGCCAGCGCAACCGCTGGATCGCCCGGACTTAGATATGTCAACCCAAATATGACTGCGGTGACCACTCCGACAACCGGAATGACGGAAAGAACACGGGTGATCAGGTATCTAATCATACTGGCCTCGTAAGCCCGAACTGTGATGCTGTTAGTTGTTCTTTCGGCGCACGTTCCAGAAATAGAAAACCGGTACATCTGCGTCGAAGCCTTCGATTTCGGCCCGACGGATGACAGGTGATGAAGTTTCTCCGGTCAGCACGAACGGTAGGTATTCCGATGCGCGCTTCTGCAAGTCGAACGTAACAGCCTCTTTTTCGGCATCACTGGTCGCGCTCACAAATGCGTCCCTCAGTTTTTCGATCTCCTCGTCACATGGCCAACCGAACCAGGCGTCGTCGCAGCTGGCGGCAAGGTGCAGAAGCGTAATCGGTGACGAAGCGCCTAATGCGTCCATGCTCGACGCCATCAGATTCCAACCCCCCTCCGCGACCGGAGCTTTCGACGTCCGCCGCGACTGCAACGTCGACCAATCCATGGATTGCAGATCGACCTGTGCGCCGATCCTTCGCAACTGCTGAGCCAAATACAGTGTGCTAGTGTGATAGGCAGCGAAATCGGTTGGTGAGAGGATCACGATGGGCTGCCCGTCGTAGCCAGCTTCTGCCAGCAATTGTTTTGCCTTGTCAAAATCGGGTTCCCCCCGATGTCCGGAATAAGCCGCCTCATCTCCATAAAGGCTGCCGCAGGCCAAGATAGCGTAGCACTCCCGCCACAATTCCGAACCGCTAATAAGGGAACCGACCTCCTTTTGGTCGATGAGATAGGTAAGCGCTTCGCGTGCCTTGACGTTGTTGAACG
>NZ_RZSA01001462.1:0-1095 GCF_003998075.1 Mesorhizobium sp. M2A.F.Ca.ET.037.01.1.1
GGGCGGGCGAGAAACCGATGAATTCGATGCTCTGAAGCCAACATACATCCTGGCAATATCGTCGGCCTCCACCGTTGTTGGCTGCGCAAGGCTCCTGCCTGCGACCGGACCGAACATGATAGAGGCTTTGTTTCCCGACCTCGTGCAGTCCGGCGCGTTCAAGCCGCATCCTGCGATGATCGAGAGCTCGCGCTTCTGCGTCGACACCTCGCTCGATGAGGGGAGGGCAGGGGGCTCGCTCCACGACGCGACGCTCACCATGTTCGCCGCCATCATAGAGTGGTCGATGGGCAACGGATATCGCCAGATCGTCACCGGGACCGACCTTCGCATCGAGCGCATCCTCAATAGAGCTGGCTGGCCAATGAGGCGGGTAGGGGAGCCGCGGAGGCTCGGCGAGACGACCGCCATCGTCGGGATCCTACCGGCAGACCGCGCGAGCTTCGAGCGGGTGCGCCCGCCGTCATATCGCTCCGTCCTCTGCCCGAAGCTGCGTGCCGCCTGAGCGAAGATGCCTATGCCCCAGCTTCGCTCCCATCCACGACTGATCCGCAAGCTGCAGGAAGCGCTCGGCGATCAGCTCTGCGTCGCCCTCGATGATGCGACCGTCGTCGAGATCATGCTCAATCCTGATGGCCGGCTTTTCATCGAACGGTTGGGCCACGGCGTGGCGCCGGCCGGAGAGATGAGCGCCGCAACCGCCGAGGTCGTCATCGGCAGCGTGGCGCATGCGCTCCATTCGGAGGCAGACGATGATCGGCCGATCGTCTCGGGCGAGCTTCCCATCGGCGGGCACCGTTTCGAGGGGCTTCTGCCCCCAGTTGTCGCGGCTCCGACCTTCACCATTCGCCGGCGCGCGTCCCGGCTCATTCCACTCGACGATTACGTCGCGGCGAAGATCATGACCGAGCACCAAGCGTCCCTGATCCGCAACGCGATCGCCGCACGGATGAACATCGTCATCTCCGGCGGCACGGGCTCGGGCAAAACCACGCTCGCCAATGCGGTCATCGCCGAGATCGTCGAAACGGCTCCGGAGGATCGCATGGTGATCCTCGAGGACACCGCCGAGATCCAGTGCAAGGCCGAGAACGC
>NZ_RZSA01001463.1:0-1094 GCF_003998075.1 Mesorhizobium sp. M2A.F.Ca.ET.037.01.1.1
GCATCTCGCAGTCCGAGCAGGAGCGGCTGAGCTTCTGGGCCGGCCGCAAGGCGGCTTTCCCGGCGGTCGGCCGCATCTCGCCCGACTATTACTGCATGGACGGCACTATCCCGCGCAAGGAACTGCCGCGCGTGCTCGCCGGCATGCGTGATCTCTCCGAGAAATATGGCCTCGGCGTCGCCAATGTCTTCCACGCCGGCGACGGCAATCTGCACCCGCTGATCCTCTACGACGCCAATGTGGCGGGCGAGCTCGACAAGGCCGAAAGCTTCGGCGCCGACATTTTGCGGCTTTGCGTCGAGGTCGGCGGCGTCTTGACCGGCGAGCACGGCGTCGGCGTCGAGAAGCGCGACCTGATGCCGGAAATGTTCAACCAAATCGACCTCGACCAGCAAATGCGCGTCAAATGCGCCTTCGATCCCAACCACCTGCTCAATCCAGGAAAAGTGTTTCCGCAGCTGCGCCGCTGCGCGGAGCTGGGAAGGATGCATGTGCATCGCGGGCAGGTGGCTTTTCCGGATATTCCGAGGTTTTGATGGGGGCTGAGGATCAAAGTTCCTCGCCCCCGCAAAGCGGGGGAGAGGTGGCTCGGGCGAAGCCCGAGACGGAGAGGGGGGACGCCCTCTCAGCCAAGCCGCCGCTCGCCCGAAAACATCGCTCGTGCGCGCGAGCTTCGCCATGGGGACAATCAGGCGGAAGCGACCCTCTGGAACGAGCTAAAGGCAAGAAGGCTGGGCGGATTACAAATTCGTTCGCCAGATGCCCATCGGTCCATACTTCGCGGATTTTGCCTGCAGGAGCCAAAAGCTGGTCGTGGAACTGGACGGCAGCCAGCACGCGGACAGTTCGTACGACAGGCGGCGGGATGAATTCATGCGGGGCGAGGGCTTCTCGGTTTTGCGGTTTTGGAATTTTGATGTGCTGAAGAACACGAGGAGTGTTTGCGAGACGATCCTCGCAGCGCTGGAAGGGCAGCTTGCTAAAGACGTCGTTGCTGCCGACCTTAGGTTTGTTTTTGCAGCCAGGAAGACGGGAGACAGCGCTCTATGACGGCCCCCTCTCCGTCTCGGGCTTCGCCCGAGCCACCTCTCCCC
>NZ_RZSA01001464.1:0-1094 GCF_003998075.1 Mesorhizobium sp. M2A.F.Ca.ET.037.01.1.1
GGATACATCTACGCGGCACGACCGCTCGATGTGTGTCAGATCGATCATACGCCCACCGACATCAATTTCGTGGAGGTGATCGAGGGCGGAGGAACCTTCGTCGGCCGGGCATATCTTACGATCGTCACCGACGTGGCGACGCGCTGTATTCTCGGCTTCTGCCTTACTCTTGAGAAGCCGTCGGCGCTGTCGGTCGCGCTATGCCTGGCGCAGGCAATGAGCCCGAAGGATGTCTGGCTCACCGCGCGGGACATCGAGCATGGGTGGCCGATGTTCGGTCGACCGCGGTCGCTTGTGACCGACTCCGCCAAGGAGTTCAAAGGGCATGCCTTCCAGCGTGGGTGCGAGGACTACGGTATTCGTATCCGCTACCGGGACCGTGGTCGCGTCCATCATGGTGGCGTGGTCGAAAGGCTGCTCGGGAAGCTCAACTCCGTTCTTGCGACACAGCCCGGCTCGACGGGCCGATCCGTGGCGGATCGCGACGAATACCCCGCGCAACGGCGAGCTCGCCTCAGCTTCGTCGATCTCGAGCGATGCGTCGCGCTCGCGGTGATCGACCACAACCTTCAGGAAAACGCAAGGACGTTGAAGGTGCCGGCAAAAGAGTGGGAGAGGCAGACGCACGACCTCCCCCGCTGCGACGATGATCCGATGCGGGTTCTGCTGGCATTCCTTCCTGGCGCGGAGAGGCGCCTTTCACCGCAGGGTGTTAGCATGTTCGCGCTCGACTACTACTCGTCCTGGCTGGGCGGCCTGGTCCCGCAGCGAGATCGGCTGGGCAAGATCGAAGTACGCTACGACCCTCGCGATATCAGTCACATCTATATCCGCGATCCGGAGTCAAGGGAGTTTCGGCCCGTCGAGAGGCGAGACGAATCCCTCGCGCCGATCACCTTGTGGGAACATGAAGCCGATCGCATGCACCGACGTGCCACGAACGCGCGATCGGATGTCGAGAAGGTAGTGCTCCGCCGACGGATTGCGGAGATCGCCGGCAAGCAAAAGCCTTCGAAAGCAGACCTCCGCAACGCCGTGCGCCGAACCCACGCGGTGGAGGCCGCCAAACCCTATGATGCAATGCGTCCTCCGAC
>NZ_RZSA01001465.1:0-1091 GCF_003998075.1 Mesorhizobium sp. M2A.F.Ca.ET.037.01.1.1
GTCCTCGACCAGCGCCACCACCTGCATGGCCGCCATCGCCGGAAAATGCCGGCCAATCAAGGCGCGATAGGCCTCGCCGATGCCTTTGAGGTTGCCGACATATTCGGCCTTGTCGGTGAAGTACCAGGTCATCGAGGTGATGTGCCGCGGCTCGCCGCCGGCTTCGGCCAGCACGGCGACGACGTTGGCGAGCGTCTGGCGCACCTGGCCGACGAAGTCGTCGGTCTCGAATTTGCACTCGGCGTTCCAGCCGACCTGGCCGCCGATAAAGACAAGCCGGCCACGCGCGGCCACGCCATTGGCATAGCCGACCGGTTTGGCCCAGCCCTCAGGCTGCAGGATGGTGTGCATGTCTCCCCCTATTTCAGATGCGGTTGGCAAAGGTTTCACGCCGCGCCCATGACCTGTCTGGCGATCACCACCTTCTGCACGTCCGAGGCGCCCTCATAGATGCGCAGCGCCCGGATCTCGCGATAGAGGCTCTCGACGATATGGCCCTTGCGCACGCCGTCGCCGCCATGCAGTTGCACCGCCTTGTCGATTACCTCCTGCGCCTTGTCGGTGGCGAAGAGCTTCGCCATGGCCGCCTCGCGCGTCACCCTCGCGGCGCCCATGTCCTTGGTCCATGCTGCGCGATAGATGAGCAGCGCGGCGGCGTCGACATCCAGCGCCATGTCGGCGATGTGGCCCTGCACCATCTGCAACTCCGCCATCGGCGCACCGAAGATTTTGCGTTCCGCGGCGCGCTTGACGCTCTCGTCCAGCGCGCGTCGCGCGAAGCCAAGCGCTGCCGCGCCAACAGTCGAGCGGAACACGTCGAGCACCGACATGGCGATGCGGAAACCGTCGCCGGCCTTGCCGATCAGGGCGGAAGTTGGGATGCGGACATTGTCGAAGGACAGCCGCGCCAGCGGGTGAGGGGCAATGACCTCGAGCCGTTCGGCGATGCCGAGACCCTTCGCGTCGCCAGGCACGATGAAGGCCGAAATCCCCTTGGCGCCCGGCGCGTCGCCGGTGCGGGCGAAGACGACAAAGAGGTCGGCGATGCCGCCGTTGGAGATCCAGGTCTTTTCGCCTGAAAGGATGTATTT
>NZ_RZSA01001466.1:0-1090 GCF_003998075.1 Mesorhizobium sp. M2A.F.Ca.ET.037.01.1.1
CGCGTCGCTAGCCCCCCTCCTCCCCCCGCTGCCCGCCGCAAACACATCATCGGCAAGCGCGGGCGTGCGCGGCGGGGCGGTGCGGCGCTTGGTGGCGCGCTCATAGTCGCCGGCAATCATCAGCAGCGCCGTGTCGTCATAGGCCTTGCCGGCGAAGGTCAGGCCCACCGGCATGCCGATATCGGCCATGGCGCCCATCGGCACCGTCACCGTTGGGATGCCCAGATGCCGCCAGACAAGATTGCCATTGGCGACCCAGGTGCCGTTGCGCCAGGCGAGCCGGGCGGAGGCCTCGTTCACGTCGGCATCGGCCGGCCCGACATCGGCCACCGCCGGCAGCACCACGGCATCGAGGCGGTTGGCATCGAGCCACTCCTCGAAGTCGACGCGGCGCGTTGCCTCGAGGCCTTTCAGGCCTTCCCCGATGGCTGGGATATCTTCCAGTCGCGCCACGCCCCGCTTCGCCCGCTCGACATACTGCGCCAGATCGAAATCGGCCTCGCCGTAACGGTCGCGCAACGCGCCCGGCGGCTGCGGGAAGATCTTTGCGCCGTCGACCGAAGCAAGATCGGGGATGGCCGGGTCGGCATTGGCGCGCAGGAAATCGTCCCACGACCAGATCGACAGGTCCCAGATCTCGCGCTCGGCGAATTCCGGCGGCACCAGCCCACGGTCGACCATGGAGCGGGCGCCGGGACGATCGCGCTCGTAGTTGGAGACGACGGGGAAATCGACCTCGACCACTTCGGCGCCGAGCGCTTCCAGGTCGCGCGCCGCCTGCCGCCAAAGCTCCAGCACCGAGGCGCGCGTCTCGATCGGCCTGTCGGCGCCGTCATCCTTGCCGATATACATTTTGGGCACGCCCAGCCGCTTGCCCTTTAGCGCGCCTTGCAACGGAAGGGCGGTGTAGCTCGCCGGCCGCAGCGTCGAGACTTTCGGGATATCCACCCAGGGCTGGACGCGCCAGAAATCGCCGCGCGCCTCGGCATCGTCGGCGACGATCACGTCGAGCAGCACCAGCATGTCGGCGATGCTGCGCGTATGCGGCACCACCACATCCATGGTCGGCACCAGGGGCCAGTTGCCGCGC
>NZ_RZSA01001467.1:0-1090 GCF_003998075.1 Mesorhizobium sp. M2A.F.Ca.ET.037.01.1.1
GTCGTAGGCCGTCGTGACGTGGAAATAGAAATTCGGCATCGCGACATGCAGCAGGTACTGCAGGCCGGGCAGCGTAGTTTCGCGCCCGCCAAGCCTTAATTCGACCGTCCTGTCCTCCGAACCTTCCAGATCGGCCGCCGAGAACGTCGCCAGGTGATCGAGCGTCTTGGCGATTCGGGCCTGCAGCTCGGCAAAGCTCGCTTCATTGTCCTCATATTTCGGCACCTCGCGGCCGGCGAGCCGCGACGGCGCGCCCTTGGCATGGTCGGTGGAGATCTGGACCTGCCTGGCCAGCGCAAACATGTCCGGCGCCAATCGCGCCGTGAGGAACACCTGCGGATCGATCTTGCGCTCAGCGGCATTCTGCTCCGCCGCCGTCAGCACGCTGGCCAGCGCCTTCAGCCGGGCGGAAAAGACGCCGACGGAAATATCGTACATGGAAATAGTCACGAGCACTCTCCCAAGGCGGCCCCAGCGCCGCGGGCCGTGACCTAACGCCTCCGGTCACGATTCTTCAAGCGGTCATGCTTCCACGTCACCGCGCCGCCGCAATCGCCATGGTAGTATTTTCGTTATCGAGCGGAGATTCCCGATGAGACATATCTTTCTCGCTGTGGCTGCCTTCTTTTCCCTGTCCAGTATCGGCCAGTCCGCGTTTGCGGCCGATGCGCCCTATATCGACGACAGGTCCAGCGCCGACGCCGTCATCCGCTCGCTTTACAGCGCCATCAATCGTCACGAATTCGCCCGCGCCTGGGGTTATTTCGGCGATACGAAGCCAGCCAAGGATTTCAACGCTTTCGTGAAAGGCTATGACGGCACCGATACCGTCGACGTCAAGACCGGCGCTGTATCGGACGAAGGTGCCGCCGGCAGCATCTATTACAGCGTCCCGGTCGCTATCCAGGCGACCGACAAGAAGGGCGAGGCCAAGGTTTTCGCGGGCTGCTACACGGTCCGCCAGGTCAATGCGCAAATTCAGGAGCCGCCTTTCCAGCCGATCTTCATCGACAAGGGTGCGCTGAAGCCATCGACGGAGGATTTCGACAGCGCCGTGCCGGCAAGCTGCGGCGACGGCCCGCCGCCGCCG
>NZ_RZSA01001468.1:0-1088 GCF_003998075.1 Mesorhizobium sp. M2A.F.Ca.ET.037.01.1.1
CGCGCTTGCCGTCGAGTGTTCCGAGCACCAGCAGATTGCCGGGATCGACCGGCATGCCCGCGCGGATGACGGTGCCGCCGGCACGTTCGATCGCGGCCGGCACGACATCGGCGAAATCGCTCATCGCTGAGGCGCCGAAGATCACCACCATGTCATTGTCGCGCGCCAGCTGGGTCGCGGCCGCGGCGACCGGGGCAATCTCATGCGGCGTGCGCCGCTCGGCCGTCAGCCGGCCGCCGGAACGCGCCAACCGCGCCTCGGTGACGCGCAGCGTCTTGTCAAGCACGCTCGGCTTGACGCCCGGAAGCACCGTCTGGATGACGCCGACCGTGATGGGACGATAGGCGTTGACGGCAAAGATCTCGCGGCCGGCGCAAATCCTCACCACGCTGTCCACCAGGTTTGCGGCGACGGCAAAGGGGATGATCTTCACCGTCGCGACCATCTGGCCCTTCTCGACCGGCGCATGCTGCGCCAACGTCGCGACGGTGATGGCCGGATCGACGGCGTTGATGGCATCGATCATCCCGGCATTGACGGTAAACACGCCCGAGGCCCCTGCATGCAGGTTCACTCGCCCGGTGGCGGCCGGCTTGACCTCGATGTTGCGGTGGCTCATGGCGGCCGCGATCTTCGCGGCGGCGGCATCCTCACCGAGATCGCCCTCGCCAAGCACCGCCGCGACGACCTCGACTACACCCGCTGCCTTCAGTGCAGCGACATCCTCGCGGCTCAGCCGGTGCGCCTTGCGGAACCGCTTTTCGCCCGCGGCCGTCGCATGCGCCAGCACCGCCCCTTCCGCCTCGTCGATCGGAACCGGCCCGAATTTCACGCCACGGCGCCTTTTGCTTCCAGACCGCGCGAGCGGAAGGCGTGGATGGTCTGCGCGAGCACCGCAACGGCGATCTCGGCCGGACTTGCCGCCCCGATGTCGAGGCCGATCGGCGCGTGGATACGGGCGATCTGGTCGGCGCCGGCACCGAGCGCCAGCAGGCGCTCGACGCGCTTGGCATGGGTCTTGCGGCTGCCCAGCGCGCCTACATAGAAGCAGCGGGCGTCGAGCGCCTGCTGGCGCTCGGTGCCGGCGC
>NZ_RZSA01001469.1:0-1083 GCF_003998075.1 Mesorhizobium sp. M2A.F.Ca.ET.037.01.1.1
GTGCAAGGCCGAGAACGCTGTCGCCTTGCACACCAGCGACGCGATCGACATGGGCCGGCTCCTGAAAAGCACGATGCGGCTGCGTCCGGATCGGATCATCGTCGGCGAGGTTCGCGATGGGGCTGCGCTGACATTGCTCAAGGCCTGGAACACCGGTCACCCGGGCGGCGTGACGACAATCCATTCCAATACGGCGGAATCTGCGCTCAGGCGGCTCGAGCAACTGACGGCCGAGGCAAGCCAGCAGCCGATGCGCGAGGTGATCGGCGAGGCGGTCGACCTGATCGTCTCGATCGAGCGAACCCCCAGGGGCCGCGTGGTTCGCGATGTTCTGCATGTCGAGAGCTTTGTGAATGGTCATTACCGCACTGAATCCTATTCGCCGAAGGAGGAACGCCATGTCGCATGAACGCATGTGGAGGTTTGCGCTCGCGACATTCGCGCTGGCGCTTGTCCATGCCGAGCCCACCCTGGCATCGAGTGGCGGCGGCGGGTTGCCGTGGGAAGGCCCCTTGCAGCAGATCCAGCAGTCGATCACCGGTCCGGTCGCCGGTTTCATCGCGCTCGCCGCGGTCGCAATTGCCGGCGGCATGCTGATCTTCGGCGGCGAACTCAACGATTTCGCGCGGCGGCTGATGTATGTCGTGCTCGTCGCCGGCATCCTGCTCGGCGCCACCCAGATCGTCGCCCTGTTCGGCGCCAGCGGCGCCTCAATCAGCGACGTCGCGCCGCCGAAAACCGAAAGGGCAGGGGAGGCGGGCCATGGCTGAACCGGGTTCCGCCCTCGATCGCTCGCGCATCCACCGGGCTCTGTCGCGGCCGAACCTGCTGCTTGGAGCCGACCGCGAGCTCGTGCTCGTGACCGGCCTCGCAGCCGTAATCCTGATCTTCGTCGTGCTGACGCCCTATTCGGCGCTGTTCGGAATTGCGGTCTGGATCGTCCTGGTGGCGGCACTCCGGACGATGGCCAAGGCCGACCCGATGATGCGGCGCGTCTACGCCCGCCACGTGAGCTATCGGCCGCACTATAGGCCGACCTCGACGCCCTGGCGGCGGTTCTGAGGGCCGGCCATGGTGGCGCTG
>NZ_RZSA01000146.1:0-9547 GCF_003998075.1 Mesorhizobium sp. M2A.F.Ca.ET.037.01.1.1
GGTGCCGCGTGCCAATGGCCCGGCAATGAAAAGGCCAGGCACAGGCTCGCCATCCGGACCGACGGCGCGGCTGTCGCGCCCGGTTGCAATGCCGAGCCCGTGGCTGTCGATCCGGATCAAGCCGGCATCGCCAAGCGAGCGCAGCGCCGGATTGGTCCGCAGCGTTTTGCCATGCGCCGGCCCCGTTGTGTTGATCACCGCGTCGAAATGCATCGTCTCGAATTGCCTTTGGCCGCGCCGGCGCAAAGTGACGGCCAGGCCGTCTCCGTCGTCGTTCGAGGCCACAAGACTCGCGGCGATATTATCGAACGTGCCTTCGGCGTGGCGACGATCGAGCACCGCCTGGACCTGCGGCGCGATGCGGAAGCGATGCACGTCCCAGAACGCGCGCAGCCGTCGCACCAGCCGGGTGCGCTCATCTTTCTTGAGAGCGGACCAGATCGCCGGTCCCTGCAGCCGCAGCTGATCGAAGACCGACTGCCAATTGACGCCGCCGGCATCGGCCGCTGCCAGCGTCGAGCGGATATCTTCGAGCAATCCGAGCGCGGTCGTGGCCGGCGCGGCAGTGAAATCGCCAAAAGGTTCGCCACGTACCTGCGGGTGCCCGCGCGAACGCAATCCATGGCGTGACACGGCCAGGATGCGCCCGCGATGGCCGCGGCGATCGAGTTCGGCGACGGTGTCGGCCGAGGTCAGCCCCGAGCCGACGATCAGCACCGACGCTTCGGGAGCGATCGAACCGAGCGCATCGCCAGAGTAGACATCGGCAACGAAACCATCCGCATCGGCGATCGGCTCCAGCGCGACCGGAACATCGGGCGACGGGTGCGTCATGGCGAGCACGACCATGTCGGCGGCGATCAGTTGACCGGAGGCAGTCACGATCCAACCGTCGCCGTTGCGCCTCACATCGCTGGCACGATCGCGAACATGGCGGACCGCTCCGCTGGCGACATGCGGCGCCAGTTGCTCGGCAACGTAGCGGCCGAAGACCCGTCGCTGCGGGAAGATATCGCCATCGCGCCAGACTGAGTCTGGGTCGCGCTCGGCCTCGCCGTCATGCGCCAGCCAGCGCAAAAAATGCTCCGGCTCGTCCGGCGACAGGCTCATCCTGGACGCCGGCACGTTGACGCGATGCGACGGCTCTTCGCTGGAATAGGCCAGCCCGCCGCCCAGGAACGGGCGCGGCTCGACGACGGTGATGGAGGGGCCTCCAGGCCGGCGCGCGAGATGCCAAGCCACGGCTCCGCCGGTAAAGCCGCCGCCGAGGATGACGACATGGCTTCGCGGCCGAGGCAGCAGCGCGTTCACGACGCGCTGGCGAGCGAATTCGGACGATGGTCGCCTGCGATCGTTTCGCCGAAAGGACCGGTGTTGACGAACGAGCCGGGCGCCTTGACCGGATGCTCGGTCGGCAAATGCGGCAGCACCAGCTCGCCGAAGCGATACGCTTCTTCGAGATGCGGATAGCCCGAGAGGATGAAGGTGTCGATGCCGAGCCGCCTGTATTCGTCGATGCGCTCGGCGATCGTGGCCGGATCGCCGACCAGCGCGGTGCCGGCGCCGCCGCGCACCAGGCCGACGCCGGCCCACAGGTTCGGCGCGATCTCCAGCTTGGACCGGTCGCCGCCATGCAGCGCGCTCATCCGCGCCTGGCCGACCGAGTCCATGCGCGCGAAAACCTTCTGCGCCGAAGCGATGGTCGCGTCGTCGAGCCGGCTGATCAGCCTATCGGCGGCGGCCCAGGCTTCCTCGGTGGTTTCGCGGGCGATGACGTGCAGGCGGATGCCGAAGGAGAGCTTGCGACCCGCTTTTTCGGCGAGCGCGCGCACGCCGTCGAGCTTGCGCGCGACATCGGCGGGCGGCTCGCCCCAGGTCAGATATTTGTCGATCTCCTGCGCCGCCACGGTCGAGCCCGCATCGGAAGACCCGCCGAAATAGAGCGGCGGATAGGGCGTCTGCACCGGCGGGAACAGGAGGCGGCCATCCTCGATGCGGAAATGCTTGCCCTGATGCTCGACCGTCTCGCCGCTCAGCACGCGCTTGTAGACCTGCAGGAATTCCTGCGTCACCTCGTAGCGCTCGGCATGCGACTGAAAGATGCCGTCGCCCTTGTTCTCCAGCGGATCGCCGCCGGTGACGACATTGATCAGCAGCCGTCCGTTGGAGATGCGGTCGAGCGTTGCCGTCATGCGCGCCGCGAGCGTCGGCGACTGCAGGCCGGGCCGCACCGCGACCAAGAAACGCAACCGCTCTGTCAGCGGCGCCAGAGCCGATGCGATAACCCAGGAATCTTCGCAGGACCTGCCCGTCGGCAGGAGCACGCCGTAATAGCCAAGCGTGTCGGCCGCCTGCGCCACTTGCGTCAGATAAGGCAGATCGACCGCCCGGCCCCCTTCCGAGGTGCCAAGATAGCGGCTGTCGCCATGGGTCGGCAGGAACCACAGGACTTTGATGCGGTCGGGGGTTTCGTGAACCATTCCTGTCTGTTCCTATGGCGTCAAACTGCCTCGACGTGGCCGTGAAGCATCGCGCTATAGGGTATTATTCCCCTAAGTCTGTAGAGATAGATTATTCCAATTCGACCGCCAGCTTCGGAATTTTTTCTCGGCAAGCAAACCGCGCCATCGCTCTAGCCTGAAGAGTCACGCAGCAGCAGGCGCGAACCGACATCGACGATCGATCTGATCGCGGGGAGCAGTTCCTGCCCCAATGACGTCAGCTCATATTCCACCGTCGGAGGCGACGTCGGCATGACGTGGCGGGTCAGGACGCCACGCTGCTCAAGGTCACGCAGCCGGCTCGTCATGACCTTCGCGGAGATGAAGGGGTTATCGCGGCGCAATTCGGAGAACCGGCGCGGCCCTTCACTCAATGACCAGAGCACCTCCGGCGTCCAGCAACCGCCGAGCAGATCCATGCACTTCGACATCGGGCAACCGGGGAGCGTCGCCACTTTCTTCCTTACCTTGAGAACCATCGCACATCCCTTTGCGGGGCAGTTTCCAGTTGGTTACCGGAAAACGATGGTAACCCCAAGATACGTGGTTTCCCGTGGTAACGATCGTCGCTATTTAGGGGCTATTCATCCGACAAACACGAAATGGACTGAACAATGTACGCAGTAACTGGAGCAACAGGACAACTGGGCCGCCTCGTGATCGAGGCGCTGCTGAAGACCATTCCCGCTGACCGGATCGTCGCGGCGGTTCGCGACCCTGCAAAGGCCAGCGATCTGACCGAACGCGGCGTGATCGTGCGCGAGGCTGACTACAGCCGGCCCGACACGCTCCGTTCGGCCCTGGCCGGCGTCGAGAAACTGTTGTTGATTTCCTCGACCCAAGTCAGTGGCCGCCTTCCGCGGCATCGTACCGTGATCGACGCAGCAACAGCGGCCGGCGTTTCGCTGATCGCCTATACGAGCATGCTGCACGCCGACACGTCGCCCGCGATGCTCGCGATCGAGCATCGGCAGACGGAGGAGGTCATCGCTGCCTCGGGCCTGCCCGCCGTGATCCTGCGCAATGGTTGGTACACCGAAAACCATCTCATGGCGCTCCCGGCAGCGCTTGAGCACGGCGCCTTCGTCGGCGCTGCGAAGGACGGGCGCTTCTCATCCGCGGCGCGGCGGGACTATGCCGAGGCCGCAGCCGCGGTGCTGACGGCCAGCGACCAGGCGGGGAGGACCTATGAGCTCGCCGCAGACCATGCCTTCACATTTGCCAAGCTTGCGGCGGAGGTCTCGCGGCAATCGGGCAAGACGATCATCTACAACGACCTGTCCGAGGCTGACTACAGGGATGTGATGACGGGCGCCGGCCTGCCTGCCGATCTCGCTGCACTTCTGGCCGATGCCGACGCCGCGGCCTCGCGCGGGGCGCTGTTCGATGACGGTGGCGCGCTGGGGCGGCTGATCGGTCGTCCGACCACCTCGATGCAGAGCCTCGTCGCGGCCTCCTTGCACGGCTGAGCCAGGCGCTCAGCCGATGTCACGTTGACAGAACCGGGCGTGCAACACGCGTTGCGCTGACACCAACGGCCGTCACCATGGCGGCTGCGGTGTTGAGCGTGTTGCGCCACCCGGAGTTTTCCCACTTGCTCCGCTTGTCTTGTTCGCCGTTTTGCTCGCCGCGGGTGGGTTCGTAGGAACGGTGGCCGAATTGCTCAGTCCGCGACATAGGCTGCCAATTCATCAGCCGTCCCCTGCGGAAAGGCTTCCTTCAAGTAGTCGAGGAACGCTGACACGCGGGGGCTGAGCAAACGCCTCGAGGGATAAAGGGCCCAAAGCGCCGTCTCGGGCCCTGACACATCCCCCCAATGCACCAGTGTGCCGGCAGCCAGATCGCCACTGGCAAGCGACAACGGCAGGCGCGCGGCGCCGAGCCCCATGCGCACCGCATCTCGGACCATGACGAATGACGCCAGGCTGAGCACTGGCTTGGCGTTGATCGTCGACTTGCCGGACGAGGTCATGACTTGCCAGGCTTCGGACTCGTTCAACGAGCCTCGACTGATCGCGGGAACAGGGTGCCCAGAGGCTGGGGCCGTCAGGTGCGGACTGGCCACCACCACCAGCCGATCGCGCAGGAACACTCGCCCGACAAGGCTGGCATCCGGCTGCGGGTTCACCCGGATGACGAGGTCGTAGGCTTCTTCGATCATATCCACGGCCCTGTCTTCCGTGGTGATCTCCAACCGAACCTCCGGGTATCTAAGGACGAAGCCGGCCGCGAGCTTTCCGACCGCGGTCTGAGAAAAGAGCAGTGGCGCGCTAATGCGTAGGCGGCCACGCGGGCTATGGCCGCCCGAAGCGATCGCCTTCGCCGTCTCATCCAGTTCTGTGAGCAGAAAGCCCGTTCGTTCAAACAGGGCCCGTCCCTCCTCCGTGAGCTTGAGCGTCCGCGAACCACGTTCGAACAGGCGCAGATCAAGACTTGCCTCGAGATCGGCCACGCGTCTGGAAAGAGTAGCCTTTGGCCGGCCGGCTGCGCGCGAGGCCTTTCCGAACCCGCCGTGGCGGGCCACCAGGTTGAAGTCGGCAAGAGCGAGAAGATCCACGATTTTGTTCATTTCTGTTCCACCAGTGAGACGACCCGTCCAAACATACCATCTATCGGGATGCATGTGGATCACTCATTTTGAGCGTGCCTTTTAACTCAAACAGAAAGTGAACCCCAATGACCATCCTCGTTACAGGTGCCACCGGCCGCGTCGGCCGCCATGTCGTCGATCAACTCCTCCAGCGCGGCGCAACCGTGCGTGTGCTGACCCGCGACCCTGCGAAAGCCAGCTTTCCGACCGGTGTCGACGTCGCCAAGGGCGATCTCCTCGACATCGATGCACTGCGCAGCGCCTTCAAAGACGTGAGCACGCTCTTCCTGCTCAATGCCGTCACGGGTGACGAATTTGCCCAGGCGATCATCACGCTTAACGTTGCTCGCGAAGCGGGCGTCGACCGTGTCGTCTATCTCTCCGTGTTCGAAGCCGATCGGGCGGTGAACGTCCCGCATTTCGCCGTGAAGTTCGGCGCCGAGCGCATGCTGGTGCAGATGGACTTCAGCGCCACGATCTTGCGTCCGACCTACTTCATCGACAACGAGTGGATGGTAAAGGACGTCATTATGGAGCACGGCGTCTATCCGATGCCGATTGGCAGCAAGGGCGTAGCCATGGTCGACGCTCGTGACATCGCCGAAGTAGCCGCGATCGAGCTGATCCGCCGCGACTCCGCGCCCGGCAAGCTGCCGGTCGAGACCATCAACGTGGTGGGGCCCGACACGCTGACCGGCCCCGACGTGGCCAGGATCTGGTCGGACCTTCTGGGTCGCCCGGTGGTCTATGGGGGCGACGATCCCGGCGCGTTCGAGCAGAACATGGCGAGCTTCATGCCGAAATGGACGGCCTACGAGATGCGCTTGATGGCCGAACGCTATGTCTGCGACGGCATGATCCCGGAGGCCGATGACGTTGTACGGCTGGTCAGTATTTTGGGCCGCCCCCTGCACACCTATCGCGACTTTGCGGCCGGGATCGCGAGCGCGGCCTGAGGGCCGCGCCATCCGCGCGCGGCGGGACTATGCCGAGGCCGCAGCCGCGGTGCTCACGGCCAGCGATCAGGTGGGGAGGACCTACGAGCTCGCCGCAGACCATGCCTTCACATTTGCCGAGCTTGCGATGGAGGTTTCGCGGCAATCAGGCAAGACGATCATCCACAACGATCTGTCCGAGGCTGACTACAGGGATCTGTTGACGGGTGCCGGCCTGCCAGCCGATCTCGCTGCACTTCTGGCCGATGCCGACGTCGCGGCCTCGCGCGGGGCGCTGTTCGACGACGGTGGCGCGCTGGGTCGGCTGATCGGTCGTCCTACCACCTCGATGCAGAGCCTCGTCGCGGCCTCTTTGCACGGCTGACCAGGGCGCTCGGCCGTGTCACGTCGCTGACGTGCAGGCCCACGCGTCAGCTCCTGCGGAAATCCGCACGACAGGCTTGAGGGATCGTTCATCGCACGATGCGTGGCTTCGGCTACATCCTACCGCGTGTCGACGAGATCAAAGCTGCCCTGGAGGGAGGCAGCTGAAGTATTTCGGTGGACATCCCACAACGCGTGCGAACGCCGTGCTGAATGCGCTCGACGATTGAAAGCCGATCGCCAGGGCGATCTCCCCAACGCTCCGCGTTCCGCGGCGCAGCTCATCCTTGGCCACGGCCATCCTCCACTGCAGCAGGTATTCGATAGGACCTGTTCCCACGACCTTGCGGAATCTGGTAGCAAATGATGACCGGGAAACACCGCAAAGCCGAGCTAGATCCGCAACGGTCCAGTTGTGGGCAACGTCTTTGTGCATTGCAGAGAGCGCGCGCGAGGTTACCGGATCGGCAAGGCCGGCGAGCAGACCTGCATGCTCTTCATCCACTTGCGGCACTTTTGTCCGCAATATCTCCACAAGGATCAATTCAACCAAGCGTGCGATGATAAATTCGCTGCCGGGTCCAGGATATCTGGATTCTGTCTCGTTCATCGACAACAGCGAGCGCACGCGGCCCGAGGATGTGTCATCGGCCAGTATATGGACGAAGGATGGCATCAGACCGGCCAAAAGATTCTCATTGGCCGTATCGAAGCCGAACCGGCCCGCATGCAAGGTAACGGGGGAGTCCGTGCCCTCACCGAGCCGCAGACGAGGATTCTTTGTCGCAGCGACCGCCGCTTCACTGTCCACCGGCTCTATCGACGGGTCCGACGTGAGAGTGAATGGCGCGGAAGTCCGGATCAGGACGAAATCCTCGCGTTGCAATAGCACGGGTGAATGAGCGGACCGGACCAGTTGACACTCGCCTTGCTCGACCCAGCAAAACAGAAGATCGTCTCTCTTTCGAAACGACAGAGCCCATCGGCCTGAGGCTTCAAGACCTCCCCATAATGTTGCGCGCGGCCGAAGCAAGCCAATGAGATCGAGGAATGGATCCATGCGGATTGGACGATACGTAAACGGTTTTGGGCTTTCGATTATCGACCGTACGGCCCCGTAGACATATATTCCCTGAGCACGTTGAAGGTCAATTGCGCGTTTCACTCCCATGCTTGGGGCAAACACGAAAATATCCGAGGATTTGATTATGGCTATCGATAGTCTTGAACGACGGTGGGACGCCTATCTCGCCGCCTACGGCCCAATCGTCGCAGCCGAACGCGAGCGCCTTCTCAAGCAGAGCGTTTCCGACGACGTCGTGTTCACGAACCCGGGTGGAGAAGGCAAAACGCGCAACGGCCTCATCGCGCATATCGAGGACTTCCAGAAGAAGATGCCGGGAACGTACTTCAAGACCGACAAGGTCTTTGTTCACCACGGCGAATTGCTGGCCATATGGTCTATGTACAAGAGCGACGATACTAAGGTCGCAACCGGTTACAATTTTGTCCGCCCTGATAAAGATTACCGTTTCAGCTATATGGCCGGCTTTTTTTGAAACCATCTTCCGCACGGCCAAACGCGCGCTCTCAAGGCCGAGCTCAGCTGGCTTCCATGACACGGCGGCTCCGGGCGAGAAATGCAGCTGAACCGGCGGCTCCTCGCTGCTTAGGGCCGAAGTTCTGCGCGAGGCGAGACGGACGTGTCTTCGCCTCGAACGATGAGCGGTAGCGGCAGTTACGCGGACCTCGCCTCTACGAGCCGGCCGCGCAGGGCCTGAAGAACCCGCGCACCTCTTCAGCGAGCAGGTCCGGCTGCTCCAGAGCGGCGAAATGCCGGCCCACGGTCATGGTCTTTGCGGCCGGGATCGCGAGCGCGGCCTGAGGGCCGCGCCATCCGCCTGTCGAAAACGACACGCAGCTGTGTCGCGGTTTACGGAGCAATGCACGCTATCGCGGAGGTAAAACGGAATCTGCGCTTGGCCGCTTGTGGGCCCGAGCGCCTCTTCGCGCCTACTCTTCCATCTTCTTGCCTTTGGCCAGCGCCATCACCCGGTCGATATAGGCCAGCATCAGCGCCGAAAGCACGAAGGCCAGATGCATGATGGTCAGCCACATCAGTTGCTCCGCCGTGTAAGAAGAGTGGTTGAGGAAGATCTGCAGCAGATGGATCGACGAGATCGCGACGATGGTCGAGGCGACCTTGACCTTCAGCGAGCCGACATCGATCGTGCCCAGCCAATGGACCTCGCCGTCCTGATCGTCGAAGCGGCTGACGAAATTCTCGTAGCCCGAGATGATCACCATCACCACCAGTGAGGCGACAAGCGCGGCGTCGATCAGGCCGAGCATCTTCAGGATCGTGTCCGTGTCGCCGAGCGTGAAGACGCTCGTCACGAACTCGTAGAGCTTCTTGCCGAAGGAGAGCGCGTAGATCGCGAGCGCGACGCCGAGCCCGAGATAAAAGGCGACCAGCAGCCAGCGCGAGGCGAGGATGACGGATTCGATGGCGAGTTCGAGACGCTTCATGAAGGGTTCCGGTCAGATTGCGATAGAGGGTATTTCGGCCAGACAGGGCCGGTTTTCAAGACAAAAAACCCCGCCGGAGAGGGGGACCGGCGGGGCTCAGTCGTGTCCCGCTGGAGTCGGGACAGGGCAGGGAACGCCCTGTCTGGAATCTGGGTGTCGCAATGCGGCAATTCAATGAGTTAGCTCCAGTCGACAGGACAAATCTTCTTGAGCCAGGAAAGGAAAAGGCCCGTCCGACGCGGACGGGCCTTCATCTCAAGCTCTGAATCCAAAAATCCGATCAGACCTTGAGATCAAAGGCTAAACCGCGTCGCGCTGAACGAATTCAGCGCGACGCGGTCTATGTCTTTGTCTAATGTATGTCGTTTGCCCCAAAACCGCTGCACACTTTGGGCGACATGCATCCATTACTGCTCGCTGTTGCTCGCGACCGGCGCCACCAGCGAGGTGATGCGGCGGATGGCGACACGGCGGTTCTCACGGTTCGGCCCAGGCGTGTTGACCTTGAGATATTCCTCGCCATAGCCCTGCGTGGTGAGGTTCTCGGCCGGGATGCCAAAGGCATTGGTGAGCGCCTCGGCAACGGCTTCGGCACGACGATCCGAGAG
>NZ_RZSA01001470.1:0-1083 GCF_003998075.1 Mesorhizobium sp. M2A.F.Ca.ET.037.01.1.1
CAAACAGCGAATGGAAAAGACGGCGCTCGAAGCGCAGCCCCTCGGCCAACGTCGTCTCGTAAGCGCGGTTGACGGCTTCCTTGGTCATTATCACCGACGGCAGCGAGAACTCGGCGATCTTCGCCGCCGCCTTCAGCGTTTCGTCGAGCAGCTCGGCGACCGGGACCACCCGCGACACCAGCCCGCTCCTCTCGGCCTCGGCCGCGTCCATCATCCGCCCGGTCAGGCACATGTCCATCGCCTTGGACTTGCCGACGAATCGGGTCAGCCGCTGTGAGCCGCCCATGCCCGGCATGACGCCGAGCGTGATCTCGGGCTGGCCGAATTTGGCGTTGTCGCCGGCGAGGATGAAGTCGCACATCATGGCCAGCTCGCAGCCGCCGCCGAGCGCATAGCCAGCGACCGCCGCGACGATGGGTTTGCGCGTGCGCGTGAATTCCTCCCAGCCGACGAAGAAATCCTGCGTGTAGGCGTCGGCGAAGGACATCGCCTGCATTTCCTTGATGTCGGCGCCGGCGGCGAACGCCTTTTCCGAGCCCGTAAGCACCATCGCGCCGATGGCGGGATCGGCATCGAACGCGCTCGCCGCCGCGACCACCTCCGCAAGCACCTGCGAATTCAGTGCATTGAGCGCCTTGGGCCGGTTCAGCGTGATCAACCCGACCTTGCCGCGTGTTTCCACGAGAATGGTTTCATAGGTCATGGTTCGCTTCCTCCGCGGGGGTGGGATGATCGATACCGTTCCTAGCTTACCGCTGACAGGTCCGGCAATAGAAGGTCGAGCGGCCGCTCTGCACGATGCGTTCGACATGGCCGCGGCAGCCCGGCTTCTGGCACGGCTCCCCCTCGCGATCGTAGACCGCGAAGGAATGCTGGAAATAGCCGAGCGATCCGTCGGCCTGGACATAGTCGCGCAGCGACGAGCCGCCGGCGGCGATCGCATCGGCGATGACCGAGCGGATCGCCTCGGCGAGGCGTTCGCTTTGTCCCTTCGCCTTCTTGGCCGAGCCGGCGATGGTGCCGGCTTCGCGCAGCGGCGAGAGCCCGGCGCGCCACAGTGCTTCCGAGACATATATATTGCCG
>NZ_RZSA01001471.1:0-1082 GCF_003998075.1 Mesorhizobium sp. M2A.F.Ca.ET.037.01.1.1
ACGTGCTCACGGGCCATATGCCGCCGGACATCGTCTTTTCCGACCTGCGCATGCCGGGCACTAGCGGCATCGCGATCTACCGCGAGCTGCTCTCGCAGCAGCCCGCTTTGGCCAAGCGCTTCGTGCTGGTGACCGGCGACCTCATCGGCGCCAAGGCGGAGATCGAAGCGCTGCCGCCGCCGCAGCGCCCGCACATTCTGGAAAAGCCCTTCTCGACGCTCGACGTCCGCGGCATCCTGTCGGCGGTAGCCGACGAGGCCGCAGCCGCGGCCGACAATGGCTCCCATATCTGAGCGGGCTAACCTGGAAAGGCGCGCGGCCGAATTCCGACTTGGCGCCTGCGCGGGGTCTGTTCAGATTCAGGTCAGGCCGAGCCGAGAAGGGTGGCTTCCGAGAACCGGAGCGGAGCGTACTTAAAGTACGTGAGCACCGGAAGCGCAGGAGGCCACCCTTCGCAGGCCGGCCTCACCTGAATATGGGCAGACCCCAAAAAAGAGGCTCCCGACCGACTTCAGCGGCGGGAGCCTGACTTGAGCGCAGGAGGGAGCGCTCTGGGGAGGTCTTAAAAAATGTTCGGCGTGTTGGTGACCGGGGCGGCGTTGGCGATCATGCGCACAGCGCGCTCACGGTGCTGGCCGGACTGCTCGGCGATGGCGCGCAGGCACTCGACGCTCTCGGCGCCCCAGTTCTGGCCCTTACAGGCAAAGTCGATCGCAGATTCCGGCAGGCGGGCGGTCTTGAGCGTGGTCTGCGCGCCTTCAACGACATTGGCCGGCGGGTTGATCGAAGCGAAGGCCGGACCGGAGGCGGGCGCGGCCAGCATGCCGACGAAGGCGCAGGCGCCGATCAGCATGAACATCGCCATCGGATGGTCGCTGGCGCGCTGGCGCAGCGCAAGTTTCGGCCGGCGGTCATTGCGCTCCGGGCCATGCTGGCGGCGATTGGTATCGGCGGCATGAACTTTCGCAAACATAGGGTGTTCCCTTCGTTATCTTTCTTTTTGCTGTGAAACGAACTTAGTCGCACCACGTAACAGTCGGATGATTGGCGGCGATTGCCTGTGTAACAGGATTGAAACAGAC
>NZ_RZSA01001472.1:0-1081 GCF_003998075.1 Mesorhizobium sp. M2A.F.Ca.ET.037.01.1.1
GGTCTGGAAGAGCTATGGCGAAGGCGAGGCCCGCGTGCATGCGCTGGCCGGCGTCGATCTCGCCATCCGGCGCGGCGAATTCGTCGCCATCATGGGACCCTCCGGCTCGGGCAAGTCGACGGCGATGAACATCATCGGCTGCCTCGACACGCCGACGGCTGGAACCTACTCCTTCATGGGCATCGACGCAGGCCGGCTCGACCGCAACCGCCGCGCGCTTTTGCGCAACCTTTATGTCGGCTTCGTCTTCCAGGGCTACAATCTGTTGCCGCGCACCACCGCGGCGGAAAATGTCGAGCTGCCGCTGATCTATCGCGGCGTTGGAGCGCGCGAGCGCCGGGACCTCGCCATGCAGGCGCTGGCCGAGGTCGGGCTTGTCGGGCGCGAGCACCACACCCCGGCCGAGCTGTCGGGCGGCCAGCAGCAGCGCGTGGCGATCGCCCGCGCCATCGTCACCAGGCCGACATTGCTTGTTGCCGACGAGCCGACGGGCAATCTCGACACCGCGCGCACGCATGAGATCATGGAGCTGCTGACCAGGCTCAATGCCGAGCTCGGCCTCTCCATCGTCATGGTCACGCACGAGGCCGATGTCGCGGACTATGCCGGCCGCACCATTCGTTTCCTCGACGGCCATGTCGCCTCCGACACCATGAAGGCGGAGGCAGCGGCATGATCTGGGAGACCGTCCGCCTTTCGCTGCGTTCGATCCGCCGCAACGTGCTGCGCTCTTTCCTGACGCTGCTTGGCATCGTCATCGGCGTCGCCGC
Organism: Mesorhizobium sp. M2A.F.Ca.ET.037.01.1.1; assembly: GCF_003998075.1. Lineage (NCBI taxonomy): Bacteria > Pseudomonadati > Pseudomonadota > Alphaproteobacteria > Hyphomicrobiales > Phyllobacteriaceae > Mesorhizobium > Mesorhizobium sp. M2A.F.Ca.ET.037.01.1.1. Next base: position 771 of record NZ_RZSA01001472.1, read on the forward strand.
CGTCATCGCCATGCTCACCATCGGCTCCGGCACCACGGAGAAGGTCAAGGCCGATATCTCCAAGCTCGGCAGCAACCTTCTCGTCGTCCGTGCCGGCCGGCCGGCGGGGCCAGGCGGACCCGGCGGCCTCGACCAGGCGGTGCGGCCGCTCGCCGAAAAGGATGTCGCAGCGCTCGTCGCGCATCTGAGCGGCGCGCGCGCCATCTCGCCTGCTTCGCAGAAACAGGTCCGCATCATCTTCGGCACTGAAAGCCTGACCTCGGGAGTCACCGGCACGGACAGCGCCTATCTCGACGCCCGCGACTGGAAGC
>NZ_RZSA01001473.1:0-1079 GCF_003998075.1 Mesorhizobium sp. M2A.F.Ca.ET.037.01.1.1
GCTGCAACTACATCGTCGGCGCGTTGCCGGGCGTGGTCATTGCGCTGGCGCTGGTGACGATCACCGTACGCGTCGCGCTGCCGCTCTACCAGACGCTGTTCACCATCCTGTTCGGCTATGCGCTGATGTTCCTGCCGCGCGCGCTGATAAGCCTGCGCGCTTCGATCGCGCAGGCTCCGGTGGAGTTGGAGCGTGCCGCTTCCAGCCTCGGCCGGCCGCCAGTCAAGGCACTGTGGGCGACAACCATCCGCCTGTCGGCGCCCGGCGCCGCGGCCGGCATGGCGATGGTGGCGCTCGGCATCACCAACGAGCTCACCGCCACCCAGATGCTGGCGCCCAACGGCACCCGCACCCTGGCGATGGCCTTCTGGTCCTACAGCAGCGAGATCGACTACGCCTCCGCCGCTCCTTACGCGTTGATCATGGTGGCGATGTCGCTGCCGATGACCTGGTGGCTCTACGTCCAGTCGAAGCGGATGGCCGGACGATGAGCTTTCTCGAACTGAGCGATGTCGCCAAGAACTATGGTCCGGTGACGGCGCTGGCCGGTGTCGACCTTCAGGTCGAAAGCGGCAGCCGCACCGCGATCGTCGGGCCGTCCGGCTGCGGCAAGACCACCTTGCTCAGGCTGATCGCCGGCTTCGAGGCGCCGGACCGCGGCCGCATCGCGCTTGACGGCAAGGTGCTCGCCAATGGCGACGCGGCCGTGCCGGCGCATCGCCGTGGGATCGGCGTGGTGGCCCAGGACGGTGCCCTGTTCCCGCATCTCAGCATCGCCGACAATATCGGTTTCGGCATCGCGCGGAATGCCGACAAGCGGGCCGAGCATATCGTCGAGCTTGCCTATATCGTCGGGCTGGACAAGGCGGTCCTGAAACGCCGGCCGCATGAGCTTTCCGGCGGCCAGCAGCAGCGCGTCGCGCTTGCCCGCGCCATGGCGATGAAGCCGCGGCTGATGCTGCTCGACGAACCCTTCTCGGCGCTCGACACCGGGCTTCGCGCTTCGATGCGCAAAGCGGTGGCAGAGCTTCTGGAAGAGGCGGGCATCACCACCATCCTGGTCACGCACGACCAAGCCG
>NZ_RZSA01001474.1:0-1079 GCF_003998075.1 Mesorhizobium sp. M2A.F.Ca.ET.037.01.1.1
GTCGTGGTGAGCAGGTTGTGGTGGCCGAAGACCGGCGGCTCGGCGCCAAGCGCCTTGAAGATCGCGATCTGCACGCCGGTGTTGGTGACATGGTCGTCGCCGCGGATGACCTGGCTGACGCCCATCTCGATATCGTCGACCACCGAAGGCAGGGTGTAGAGATAGGTGCCGTCCTCACGCACCAGGACGGGGTCCGACAGCGAGGCGAGATCGACCGTCTCCTCGCCGCGCACCAGATCGTTCCAATGCACGTCCGTGCGCTCCGGCTGCAGCGGATCGCTGGTGAAATTGGGCAAAAGGAAGCGCCAATGGGGCTTGCGTCCGTCAGACTGATATTCCGCCACCTGCTCCGGCGTCAGCGTCAGCGCCTCGCGGCCATAGACCGGCGGCAGGCCGCGCGTGCGACGCACCTTGCGGCGCAGATCGAGCTCTTCCGGCGTTTCGTAGCAGGCATAGAGCACCCGCGCCGCCTTCAGCCGCTCGACCGCCGCGTCGTAGATATCGAAGCGGCGCGACTGGTACTCGGTGACATCCGGGAAGATGCCCAGCCAGTGCAGGTCGTAAAGGATGGAGTCGGCATATTCCTGCTTCGAGCGGGCAATGTCGGTGTCGTCGAAGCGCTGGATGAAACGGCCCTTGTTGTTCATGGCGAAAAGCCAGTTGAACAGCGCGGTGCGCGCATTGCCGATATGGATGCGGCCGGTCGGCGATGGGGCGAAACGGACGGTGACTGTCATGAGCGGGGCGTAGCGGATGCTTTTGGCGTTGACAAGGCGCGCCCCCGCACGAACGCAACAGATAGTGCAAGCCAGCTAAAATGAAAAGCCGCCGGCCAGGCTGGCTTCGCGGCAGCCTGATAAACCGCGTCAAGTGCCGGGGGACCTGGGCTTCGCATGTCCCCGTTATCCACATATGTGACACACAAGATGTTGGGGTCACAAAAGCTACAAAAACGAATCCTTGACGGGTCGGAACGAGTCGCTTTTTATAGGCCATGCGCTCCTGTTGCGGGCGTGACCGGAGAGTTCAGAGGCCGGTCTTTTTTCCCGGATTTTGTGCGTTTTGCCCGGATTTCCGCC
>NZ_RZSA01001475.1:0-1075 GCF_003998075.1 Mesorhizobium sp. M2A.F.Ca.ET.037.01.1.1
CATGAAATGGGGGAGAGGTGGCTCGGCGAAGCCGAGACGGAGAGTGGGAGCGCCTTATGCGATTGGCCGCTCCGAGGGAGAGAGAATTCTACCTCACCGGTGCCAGCAAGGCGAAATGCGCGCCTTGCGGGTCCTGGCACTGGATGATCCATTGACCGCTCGGCACATCCATCGGCCCCATGATGACCTTGCCGCCATTGTCGGTGACGCGCTTGACGGCGGCGTCGATGGCGTCGACGTTGAAATAGAACTGCCAGACGGGGACCGGGATCTGCGGCGGCTTGTTCATCATGCCGCCGCCGGATTCCGGACCGGCGCCGAAGGTTTTGTAGATGCCCATCTCGCCCATGTCGAACTCGCCGGCGCTCGTCCAACCGAACTGGGTGGAATAGAAATTGAAGGCGGCTTTCCAGTCCGAGGTGTAGAGCTCATGCCAGCCGACATGACCGAGCGTGGTTGCCGGCACCGGCGGCTGGTCAGGCTGATTGGGCTGCAGGAACATGAAGGCCGCACCCTGCGGGTCGGCGACGACCGCGAACCGGCCGACGCCCGGAATACCGTCGGGCGCTCGGTGCACGGCGCCGCCGGCGTCCTTGAGCGCCTGGGTGGAGGCGTCAACATCCTTGGTGTAGATGTAGCCCAGCCAGGTTGGCGGCATGCCCCTCTTGGCGGGTTCTTCCGGCATGGTCATCAATCCGCCGACGCCGCGCTCGGCGGAATTCACCACGATGTAGCGGGGCATGCCGGGGGCGTTGTCGAAGGGCTCGGCCTTCCAGCCGACAACGGCGGTGTAGAAGGCCTCGGCGGCGTCGAGGTCGGTGGTCATCAGTTCGTACCAGAAGAAAGGTTGCGGGGATTTCGGCATGGTCGGTCTCCTCACCGGTTCAGGCAGCGATCGCGGTTCGATCCATCCTAGGACGATCCTGGCGACAGAAATCCGACATGGGCCGAAAATCCCGGTCGGCAAGGCGCTTTGCTCCTGATCTTGCATAGCCCACTCTTTTCGACTTTGCTGCCGGCAAAGAGGGGTTTGCCTTCCATGCGCCAGATGTCGCTCACGCCCGAGCTTGTGGCT
>NZ_RZSA01001476.1:0-1073 GCF_003998075.1 Mesorhizobium sp. M2A.F.Ca.ET.037.01.1.1
ATCCTCGACCGACCTGCTCCAGCCTGGGTCGCCAAGGTGAAGTTCGCGTCCAGGAAGCGGTTTAGCGTGGGCACGTGGCAAATCCACCCCAAGCCAGCGCGCTAAATCGCGCAGGTATAGGCTTTCCGCATGCGATGGACCCAGTGATAACACGATGTGTGCAATGGCTGCGCCAACAAGGCTGGGCGGGCTCAGAACCTGGACGCCACCTTCCCATTCGATAAGGGGAAAATGTTCCAGATCCGTTCCGCCGAACGGCTGCTCGAGTAGACCCGGCGTGGGCTGGAGGATGAATCTCTTGAGCCGCTCGCGCTCTATGCCAAGCGCCTTCAATTCTTCGGCGTTGAAACAGGTGAGCGCACCGAGTTTAAGCGCGCGCCGCGAATGTGGCCGAAGCGAAGCTCTCGGCTGGCTCTCTTCGAACACGCCGGCTACCAGCCCGCACCGAGAGGCAATGGTCTCACTGAGGCGCAATAGCGCCATGACATCGCGTACACCCGCGGCGCCTGCGATGTTGTCCTCGGCCTGTTGGGCAGTGTCGAGTAGGCGTTGGAGGTGGAAGCCCGCTCCAGTATAGATGCCGGGAAATATCCGGAGACCCGACTGCGGCGTCCAGACGATGTCCACAAATGAATCTTCTGGAGGATCTTCACTCAAAATGGCCGGGTGATCAGACATCGCTGAGAAAAGAACCGTTAAGTCGTTCCTGACCGGCGGTCGCCGACCATTCGCCAAAACGATCGTCCAGTGCAACAACGTTAGGATTCGAGCATGGTTAGCGAGATAGGCCGGCTGGAGCAGGATACCAGCCAACATGAGCCGAAGGGTCATGCCATCGAGCGGAGCGAGACGCCGGGCAATATCGACTGGAGGTTGAAGGGAAAACAAAAGAAACTCCCGAACTTCTGCAGTAATCGTTAGGCGGTAATTATCAAAATCAGTCGGCGTTTTGACCTATCATTTTTCCATGAAGCAGATCGACCAAATCTGTCGAAAAGTGAGCCTCTATCGGCACCCGCTTGTTTTGCCGACATTCTGGACTGGTAGACGTTCGCGGCGGGTTCACACACTGT
>NZ_RZSA01001477.1:0-1072 GCF_003998075.1 Mesorhizobium sp. M2A.F.Ca.ET.037.01.1.1
AGATAGAGCAGCTTGGCGCCGGGAAGCGCGGCCGCAACCGCGTCGGGATCCGAGCCGTCGACATAGTCGACCTTGATGTTCAAACGCGGAAACAGGCGTTCGAACAGCCGGTAGGCATCGCCATAGCAGTTGCGCACGGCGACCATGCGCTCTCCGGCGCCGACGAAGGCGAGCACCGTGGCGCTGATGGCCGCCATGCCGCTGGAGAAACCGCGCGCGGCTTCGGCACCTTCGAGCGCCGCGACACGCGCCTCGAACTCCATCACCGTCGGATTGTCGCCGCGCGAATAGATCGGCTGCTTTCTTCTGCCAGCAAAAGTGTCGGCCATGTCTGCGTAGCTGGCGAAGGTGAAGAGCGAGGTCTGGTAGATCGGCGGCACCACCGCGCCGCCGGGGAACGGATCATCATGCGCAAGCAGCGTCGCCGCCTCGCCGAGATAGTCGCTGGCCAGGGAGGCCGGGTCGAAAGTGTTGGGCTGCTCGTTCATCTGCGGTCCGAAAGTTTGAGGTTGGCGGCGCCGCGCTTCAGATCGTCCTCGACGGTGGCGATGAGCTTCAGCGCCTCGGCGCGGGCGCCCTCAGGGTCATGCGCGGCGATGCGCTCGAAAATGGTGCGGTGATAGGGAAAGCTGGCATGGCCGAAATCGCGCACCCCGAGCGGATGTTCCCAGAAGCGGTGGAACATCTCGTACATGGCGGCGATGATCTGCTCGAACAGCGGATTGCCGGAGGCACGGAAGACCGCCTGGTGGAACTCCCAATCCTCGTCCGAGGACATGCCGGCGCGAGTCTGGAACGCCTCCTCCATGAGGTCGAGCTTGCGCTCGATCTCGGCGAGCTCGGCCTTGCCGGCACGAATGGCGCAAAGGGCGGCCGCCTCCGCCTCCAGTGCGCGGCGGATCTCCAGCGTCGCCATCAGGCCGGCGAAATCATTGCCGCCGGCGAGCGTCAGCGGCATGTGCAGCATGTCGGGCGAGACGGCGGCCTTGAGATAGGTGCCCGAGCCCTGCCGCCGTTCGACAAGGCCCAGCCCTTCCCAGCGCGTCAGCGCCTCGCGCACCGTGTTGCGGCT
>NZ_RZSA01001478.1:0-1072 GCF_003998075.1 Mesorhizobium sp. M2A.F.Ca.ET.037.01.1.1
CGCCGCAATCGAGCAGCGTCATTTCGGCCGCCGACAGCGAGGCCAGCACCATCACCTCGTTCAGCCAGCCGAGATGGCCGATGCGGAAGACCTTGCCGGCAACCTTGTTGAGGCCGCCGCCAAGCGATGTCTGGTAGGCGCTGTAGGCGCGTTTGACGACGTTGGCGCTGTCGATGCCCTCCGGCACCAGGATGGCGCTGACCGTGTCGGAGTGCCATTGCGGCGCCTTGGCGCAGAGCTTCAGGCCCCAGGCGTCGACCGCCTTGCGCACGCCTTCGGCCAGCCGATGGTGGCGGGCGAAGATGTTCTCCAGCCCCTCCTCGGCGATGAGGTCGAGCGAAGCGCGCAGGCCGCGCAGCAGCTGCGTCGCCGGCGTGTAGGGGAAATAGCCCGCGTCGTTGGTGCGGATCATGTCCTCGAAGGAGAAGTAGCAGTGCCGGTGCGTGGCGATCCGCGAAGCCGCAAGTGCCTTCTGGCTGACCGACAGGAAGCCGAGGCCGGCCGGCAGCATGAAGCCCTTCTGCGAACCGCTGACGGCGCAGTCGACGCCCCATTCCTCCTGACGGAAATCGATCGAGCCGATCGAGGAGACGCCGTCGACGAAAAGCAGCGCTGGGTGGTTCGCCGCATCGAGCGAGGCGCGGCAGCCGGCAACGTCGCTGGTGACGCCGGTCGCTGTCTCGTTCTGCGTGCAGAACACTGCCTTGATGCGATGCGCCTTGTCGGCCTTCAGCCGCTCCGCATAGAGGTCGAGCGGAACACCGGTGCCCCACTCGCAATCGATGACATCGACCTCGAAGCCGAGGCGCTCGGCCATGTCGACCCACAGATGCGAGAACTGGCCGAAGCGCGACATCAGCACCTTGTCACCGGGGCTGAGCACGTTGGTCATCGCCGCTTCCCAGGCGCCAGTGCCGGAGGACGGATAGATGAAGACGCGGCCGGTCTCGTTCTTGAAGACTCGTCTGATGTCCTCGAACAGCGGCAGCGTCAGGCTGGGGAAGGAGGCGGCGCGCATATCCTCCATCGGCAGGTTCATGGCCTGCCGGACCTGCTCCGGAATGTTGGTGGG
>NZ_RZSA01001479.1:0-1070 GCF_003998075.1 Mesorhizobium sp. M2A.F.Ca.ET.037.01.1.1
CTTGCGGATATGGATGACGCCGTCATCCACCGTCGCGCCCTCGACGGCCGTCCAGGTGACAGGCTGGCCGCCTGCGCCCACCAGGCCAAAGGCCAAAGGAATGTGCATCAGCCGCTTGCGGCTTTCCGACGGCGTCGGCGGCACCGACTGCTCGATCTCCAGCGTGAACTCCCTGGCCGCCGCATTGTGCGTGGAGCTCACCGTCAGGTTCGGCGTGCCGGCCTGATGGTACCAGAGCGCGAATTGCGCGAGGTCTCTGCCAGAGACGTCCTCGAAGACTTTCAAGAAGTCCTCGATCGTCGCGGCCTCGCCGTCATGCCGCTCGAAATAGAGGTCCATGCCGGCACGGAAGAGTTCCGGCCCGAGGATGGTGCGGATCATGCGCACCACTTCGGAACCTTTCTCGTAGACGGTCGCCGTGTAGAAATTGTTGATCTCGCGGTAGCGCCGCGGCCTGACCGGATGCGCCAGCGGCCCCTGGTCTTCCGGGAATTGATGCGCGCGCAGCGTGCGCACCTCGGCGATGCGCTTCACCGCCCGCGAGCGCTGGTCGGCGGAGTATTCGTGGTCGCGGTAAACGGTCAGCCCTTCCTTTAGGCAGAGCTGGAACCAGTCTCGGCAAGTGATTCTGTTGCCTGTCCAATTGTGGAAATACTCATGCGCGATGATCGCCTCGATATTGGCGAAGTCGGCATCCGTCGCGGTCTCCTCGTCGGCCAGCACATATTTGTCGTTGAAGACGTTGAGGCCCTTGTTCTCCATCGCGCCCATGTTGAAGTCGGACACGGCCACGATGTTGAAGACGTCGAGGTCGTATTCGCGGCCGAAGGCGTCCTCGTCCCATTTCATCGAGCGCTTCAGCGCGTCCATCGCATAGCCGGCAAGCCGCTCCTTGCCGGGCTCGACATAGATGCCGAGCTCGACCTCGCGGCCGGACATGGTGGTGAAGCTGCCCGCCACCCTGCCGAGCGCGCCCGCCACCAGCGCGAAAAGGTAGGAAGGCTTAGGGAAGGGGTCGTGCCAGACCGCGTAGTGCCGGCCATTAGCGAGCGCGCCGCGCTCGACGGGGT